>JANQGB010001266.1 GCA_028277545.1 Phycisphaerae bacterium
AGAGCACGGGCGGAATCCAGCAACTCGATCTGCACCTCGCGGCGCCCGGCGTCGAAGTTGTCCTGAATGTCGAAGACACCGTCGAACTGGGCCAGCCGCTGTTTGACGCGCTCGCAGACCGCGACGGTGTCTTCGACATTCAGGACAACTTCGACGCCGGGCGCCGCGAGGTGCAGATCGAGTTGCTGGATTCCGCCCGTGCTCTCGGCCTCACCACGCAGGAACTCGCCACCCAGGTGCGGGCCGCGTTTTACGGGCTCGAAGCCCGCAAGATCAACCGCGACCGCGAAGACGTCAAGATCATGGTACGTTACCCGCAGTCGGCCCGGGAGCGGGTCTACGACATCGAATCGATGTGGGTGGCGGCTCCTAACGGACGCATCGTGCCATTCTCAGAGGTGGCTCGTATTCGAGAAGGGCGCAGTTACTCGACGATCAATCGCCTCGATCAGAAGCGGACCGTAACCGTCACCGCCGACGTGGATGAGACAATTGGCAACTCGCACAGCATCAATCGTTTGCTGGGAACCGAGTTCGACAAGCTCAGGGACGGGCGGGACGTGACGCTGGCCTTCGGCGGCCAGCAACGCGAGATGAGCAAGTCCTTCGGCTCGCTCAACGTTGATTTCCCGATTGCCGTATTGCTGATCTTCGTGATCCTGGCCGGGCTGTTCAAGAGTTACCTCCAGCCGCTGGTGGTGATGACCGCCATCCCCTTCGGCCTGATCGGGGCGGTCTTCGGCCACTACGTAATGGGGTATCCGCTCACCTTCCTGTCCATGATCGGCCTGGTAGCCCTGTCTGGCATCGTGGTGAACGACTCGCTGATTCTGGTCAACTTCATCAACCACCGTATAGCAGCAGGTGTACCGATGTTCGAAGCGGTGATCCTCGGATGCCGCTCGCGCGTCCGGGCGATTCTGCTGACCAGCATCACCACTATCGCGGGTCTGGCACCGCTGATGGCGGAGCAGTCTTTCCAGGCCCGCTTCCTCATTCCCATGGGGATTTCCATTTCCTTCGGCCTGGCCTTCGCCACGGTTCTCATTCTGGTCGTAGTGCCGGCCATCTACCTCATCGTGGCCGACCTGCGCCGCATAGCCGTCAGGATGGTCGGGCTCGACCGCTCACCCGCTGCCCAACCAGAACCGCCGCCGGCCTGACAGAGCCATGCCACAGCGTGCGGGGTGCCACAAAGGGCGGGGATCCACAGGGGGCAGGGTGCCCCATCCCTGCGCAGCAGGGGTGGGGGATCAGGCGTCGTGTTGGTGCGAAGATACGCGCGCGTTGCCGTTAACGACTCGGGGCGTCGTCCATTCCCCACTCCTTTCTTCGAGAGGTATGGGGCACCCCTGCCACCAGGGCGCATAAAGAAGACGCGCCGCCGCGTAGCCGTTACCCTGCGGTGGCGCGTCAGTTGTCGATTCAGGACTGGCCTCACCGCCCGGCCGGTTGGGCCGACGGCTACGAGCTCATGGTGTGTCTGATCACGATCTCGATCTGGAACGGGTCCCTGGCCCGCTCCGCGAGGTTGACCAGGTCGCTCATGCTCGAGACCTCTTCGACCTGCTCATCCACGTACCACTGCAGCAGGCCGCGTGATGCGTAGTCCTTCTCCTTGTCAGCCAGGGCGACCAGCTTGTTGATTTGCTCGGTCACCTCCAGCTCCGCCTGCAAGGCAGCCTTGAATATGGCCAGCGGACTGCTGAAGTCACCGCCTGGCTTGGGAATAGCGTCCAGCGTCACCTCGCCGCCGACGTCGAGGATGAACTTGGCCAGCTTCATGGCGTGTTCGCGCTCTTCCTGAGCCTGGGCATAGAACCGGCCCGCAAGGACCTTGAATCCCTGGTTCTCAAACGAGCAGGCCATCGCCAGATATTGATGCGAAGCGCCGAACTCGTTGGTCACCTGCTGGTTGAGCGCGGATATCATCTCGGAGGAAATCATGGGTTTCATAGTTTTCACTGCCTTTCGTCAAGACGCCAGGTTCTTTCGCCAACTGAGGTGGGGCATCATAGATGACCGGCCTCATCCCGGCAACGGGTGGCCCGGCCCGGGCCGCCTGTCGATTCCTCCTGCCGCCAGGTGGTCCCGCGACTGCCGGTGTGCTGTTCTCGGACCGACCCGCGTGCCGTTCATTGCTACTTGATGTCCTGGCCGGGACGGGAACCACGCCTGGCCGGTCGTCGTAGAATCTCCTGGAAAGTGCGTCTTAGGGTATGTCTCTGGCCGGCCCGCGGGGGGGGCGGTATCATGTGCCCGCGAGCGACGCGGCGCAGGTCGAACCGCTGCGCGGCGGAGATCGACGACTGGCTGACCGAACAGGGAGGTATGCATGCAAACGGCTCTGGTCACCGGCGCCGCCGGATTCATCGGTTCCCACGTCAGTGAGAAACTGCTGGCCGACGGCTGGCGGGTGATCGGGCTGGACTCCTTCGACGAGTTCTACGACCCGGCTGTCAAACGCCGCAACGTCGCCACCTGCCTGGACCACGATCGATTCAGCCTGGTCGAGGCCGATATCCGGAACGCCGAAGCGGTGGGTCGGGCCATGAGCGACGGGGTGGACGCGGTGGTTCACCTGGCCGCCCGTGCCGGCGTACGCCCCTCGATCGAGCAGCCCATGGTCTACCAGGACGTCAACATCACCGGCACCTGCGTGATGCTCGAGGCCGCCCGCCAGCACCAGGTGCGACGTTTCGTATTCGCCAGCAGCTCCAGCGTGTACGGCAACAACCGGAAGGTGCCCTTTGCCGAGTCCGACAACGTCGACTACCCTATCTCGCCCTATGCCGCCACCAAGAAAGCGGGCGAGCTGCTGTGTCACACCTATCATCACCTGTACGACCTGAACATTACCTGCCTGCGTTTTTTCACGGTGTACGGCGCCCGGCAGCGGCCCGACCTGGCCATCCACAAGTTCACGCGGCTGATCGAAGCCGGCGAGTCGATCCCCGTCTTTGGCGACGGCAGCATGAAGCGGGATCACACCTATATCGACGACATCGTGGCCGGCGTGGTCGCTTCCGTCGAGCGTTGTAAGGGCTACCACATCTACAACCTGGGCGAGTCGACGCCTATCTCGCTGAGCGGGTTGATCGAGGGCATCGAGAACGCCCTGGGCAAGAAGGCCATCATCGAACGCCTGCCGCTGCAGCCCGGTGACGTTCACCAGACCTATGCGGACACCACGCTGGCCGAAGCGGAGCTTGGTTACCGACCCTCCACCGACCTGGCAACAGGTCTGGGGCACTTCGTGTCCTGGTTCCGTGGATCGAAGGACTGATCCCGTATCTGAATCGAGGTGGCACGGGTGAGCGGCCTGTGTCCAGGCCGGCCAAGGACAACGACAGCGAACCTGGAACGAGACCAACCATGAAGGCACTGATCACCGGCGGGGCCGGCTTCATCGGCTCGCACCTGACCGAGAGACTGCTGGAGGGCGGGCATGAGGTCATGGCTCTGGACAACCTCAGCACGGGCAGTCTGGCCAACCTAGCGGCCGTAAAGGACCACCCCCGTTTCCGGTTTGTCTAC
>JANQGB010001331.1 GCA_028277545.1 Phycisphaerae bacterium
GGTCCCCGTTCCTGACAGGTCGAGTCCGCTCGAGCCGCCCGGCAAGACCCTGTCCGTCTGGGTGCTTTCTGCCGCTACCGCGTTCAGCGTGGTGTAGTACAGTGGGATGCCATTCACGATGCGCTGCAACTCGATAGTACCGTTCACTCCCGCGTTCTGGAAGGTCACCCACCCTTTCTGGCGGGCAATCTGCTTGGCTCGATTCTGGTTGAGTTCGTTCTGCTGCGCGAGAGTGGTGGGTGCCAGAATCGCGACCGTCGAGACAATGATGGTCGCGATCAGCCGACACTCTCCCTGCCTCCCAGGCGTGCGGGCCAGCGCTGCTGGAGCAGCCGGTTTTTCCCTCTGCTTCTGGCAAACGGGAGAGGCCACGATACGCTTACGCCGAGGGGTGCGCGTACGTCGCAGGTTCGTAGGACAGCCTCTCCACTGGGAGAGTTGACGCGGCGAGGTCACTCCAGCGAGATCCTGCCATCTGTCAGTCGTCAAACCGCCCTCGCACTCCAATGAACCGCTTGACTCAAGCCAGAACTGGCTGCTGATGTCGTTATTCCTGCGTGTCTGCCTGTGCATGCCAAAAACTCCATCCGCGGTTCTTGTTTCTGTGCTTGTACACGTAGTCTTGCGCCGCGTGAGACCGGCCATGATGCCCTCCTGCGTGTGCTGTTATTGTGAGTTTCTGCGGCCCGTGAGCTTGGATGGCCAAACATGAGAGATCGCTGAGGAACGCTATTGCCAATCGTCTGCTGTACTCCCCGGGCCGTTGAGAACCAGCCAGACGACGGCCGACCCGATGGTCACGTGGAACATCTTTGACGCAGGTTGCGCCAAGGCAGAGGACGCTCGTCCGACCACCAGCCAAGCGTACCCGAGCCCAAGCAGGGAGTGGGCTGGTCATCAGTCGAGCATTCGGTGCGACTTTCTTCCCCAACGTCGACCTCCGTGAGAGTCGGTCGTACGCCTCAGTCTT
Organism: Phycisphaerae bacterium; assembly: GCA_028277545.1. Taxonomy (GTDB): domain Bacteria; phylum Planctomycetota; class Phycisphaerae; order UBA1845; family UBA1845; genus JANQGB01. Next base: position 971 of record JANQGB010001331.1, read on the forward strand.
CCCTTCCCAAGGCGACACGAGGTCACCGCCCTGGCGCCGGCGCCATTCAGGAATACGAGGCGCCCACAGTCGGTGGAGCCTCTGGCCGCCACGGCGAGGTTATCTGCGCCGCCCAGCAAAGCACTCTTTGGAGGCGGGCTAGCCCTTGGTACAATCTGGTCGGGCTCCAAGAACGGCCGCCTCCCGATATTATACGTGTTGCCGATCTGAATCCGGACACGATTTCTCGGGGCCGAGCACGTTTTGCAGCGGGAGCGGCTATGGCGGCGGGAAAACAGGGCGGCCAACCCTCGCGAGGGGGCGCTGATGACGGCGTTCGGGACGATCCAGGCCCGCTGGAAGAGGTCTACGACGAGCTCCGCGAGTTGGCCCGGCGCTACCTGAGTCGGGAGCGGCGTGACCACACCCTACAGCCCACGGCTCTGGTGCATGAAGCCTACCTGCGAATGATCAAACGAAAGGTCGACGGGCTGGACCGCGCCCACTTCTTCTGGACAGCGGCTCGGGCCATGCGCTCCGTGCTGGTGGACCACGCCCGCCGGCACCTGGCGGCCAAACGCGGCGGGGCCGGGCATCGCGTCGCCCTGGACGACGCCGTAGCGTCCTACGAAGAGCGGGCCGTCGACCTGATCTCTCTCGATGACGCTCTGGAACAACTGGCTAAGGTGGATCAGCGCCTGACCCGGGTAATCGATCTGCGATTCTTCGGCGGACTGACCGACGAGGAGGCCGCGGCGGCCCTCGGCTTGTCTTCGCGGACTATTCGCCGCGAATGGCGATTCGCTCGGGCCTGGCTGCACAACCGGCTCGGCAAAGGAGAACCCCATGACGCCTGATCAATGGCAGCAAGCCAAGGACCTGTTCGAGGCCGCGCTCAAGCTACCCGACGACGGCCGGGCCGAGTTCCTGGAAGCCAACTGCGGAGGCGACTCGGAGCTGCGGGCGGCGATTGAGTCGCTTATCGAATCGGACGGGGCACCGTCGGAGTTCATGAAGCCTCCCCTGGAGGGCGCAGCGCTCGGGCTGGTCACCGGTGGTGTGTTGCCGGCCGACCTGGGCCAGCGCGTCGGTGCCTACCGCCTGGTGGATGTGATCTCGTCAGGTGGCATGGGCACGGTCTACCGAGCCTCCCGGGCCGACGAGGACATTGCGCAGGAGGTGGCTGTCAAGATCATCAAGCGGGGGCTGGACACCGCGGAGGTAGTTCGCCGCTTTCAGCAGGAGCGTCAGACCCTGGCCCGACTGGAGCACCCCCACGTCGCCAGATTCCTGGGCGCGGGGGCTACCGAGGACGGC
>JANQGB010001380.1 GCA_028277545.1 Phycisphaerae bacterium
AGACGCCCCCGTTCCACTCCGCGTAATCATCCTGCATCTGGGCCAGCAGCGCCCGGATTTGCTCGCATCGCGGCCGGAGCCGTTCATTGACAAACCGCGTCACGATTGGATCACTGATCTCTGGCATCACCTACTCCTGTAGTTCGGTTCTTCCGTTCAGCACGATCGTCAAATCCGAGCCCGCCGTGCCGCTGCCCACCTGCTCGACTTCCAGCGTGATAATGTCGCCGGCCGTCACCGCACTGTTGGCGGTCGCGCTCGTGCCCTGGTACGCCCCCGCCGCAATGTTGACCATGTCGGCCTGTACATTGTTAAAGATGGACGTCCCGTTGACCCGCACGTCCACGATCAGGGCCGCCCCGGCCGGCGCCGTGCCCACCCGCCCGGTGACGTTCTTGATCGAGAAATCGACCGGCGCCACGTACTCCCAGGCCAGCACCGAGGAGGCAGTCAGCCCCCCGGTCTCCAGGTGACTCGGGCAGAACGGCACGATCCCCGCCGAGCCGTTCATCTTGAACTTGGCCCCGCTGGCCACCTGCAGGTTGTGCGTGCTGACGAAGCCGTTCTCTGACTCGTCCCAGGACAGTTTCGGCGTACCCGTCACGCCCACCGTGATCAGGTCGGCGTCGATGTCGCTGCCGGGATTGACGTCCAATCCGTTGGGGTTGGCTATGTTGACAGCGCCGTTGAATGTCGTCGCACCGGTTACGGCTGCCGTGCCGGCCACGCTCAGATTGCCGCTCAGGGTCGCGGCGGCTGCGTTCAAGTTCAGAACCTGCAGATCAACGTACGCCCCGTCAGCAGCATTCCGCAGCCCGAACCGGGTGGCCGTCTCCGCCTTGAGCTTCGGCCCACCCGATCCGCTGTCGAGCTGCACCGTGGCCGACGTGGTCGCCGTCAGCGTGCCGAGCGAGGTCACCATGTTGAGCGCCCGCCAGCGCACATCCTTGACCTCGGTAATCGCCCCCGAGGCCGCCGTCACCTCCGCCAGCGGAATGTAGCTGGTGGCGTCGGCCGGCCAGCCGGTCGCGTCGGTCACGATCTGCAGCCCGGCGCTGGTCAGGTAGACGTAAGAGGTATCGTCGTCGGTCACCGCCTGACCGGTCGCCCCGTTGAAGGCGTAGGCCGTACCGGCCAGCGAGTACTCCACCGGGAACACCCCGATATCCAGCGCCGTAGTCTCCGCCATCACCAGGCCCGCCACCGCCGGACCCAGCAGGTCGAGCAATCGCTGCAGGTTGCGATTCTCCTGCTGGTTCAGCGTCGGCGAGCTGGTGTCGTCGGTGCCCTGAGCAACGTAGGGCACCTGCGTCGCGTTGTGCGTCGTGCCGTCCAGGGCGTCGGCCGCGTTGTTGGACGGCCACGGTATGTCCGGATAGGTCTTTGCCATCTATCGCATCCTCTGCGGTGCCAGGATAGTGACCACGTCACTGCCCTGGTCGTAGCTGTCCAGTCGGGCCGGCAGCGGCCTGGGCGGAACCGCCGAGATCGTCATCTCCGCCACCACCGGCGGCGTCGCCGAGTAGTTGCCCTGGGCGTCATATATCCGCGCCGCGAACGACCGCCGCCCGAAGATCGGCGGCACCCTGGCACTCACCCTCAGCCGGGCCCGGCTGCGCCCCTTGGGCCCCTTGCCCTTGGGCCGCTTGCCCTTGCCGACCCGTTCAGAGACCGCTCGACCGGTCTTCGACTGCTCTTTGTAGCCGCTTCGACCCTTGCCCAGTTCCGGCCGCGACGTCCCGAACACCGCGTGTCCCAGTTGACTCAGCGGCGCCGTGTGGTCCACTGTGCCGCTGCCGTGCTGACCTTCCCAGGCCAGCACCGCCCGGTTGCCCACCACGTGCCCGTCCGGCAGGTCGAACGTTATCTCCACTTCGTGTAACACTACTCGCCGCCCTCCTCGCGCTCGTCGGATAGCAGCAGCCGCGTCCGGCGGCCGCCGGTACCGTTGAGCAGCTCGAGGGCCTGAACCGCCGCGCCGCTGTGCTGAAAGTGCAGTCCCAGCCCCGCCACGCTGACCACGTGGTCGCCCAGCCGCCACTCCAGGCTCCAGTAGGGCACCTCCGGGTTGCCGGTAACGGTCGGCCGCGACAGCCCCCGGCCCCGCCGGTGGGTGTACCGCTCCAGTGCCTCGATGTCGCACTCGCTGCCGTCCAGCCACGGCTCGGAGGGATACTGCGGATCGCCCGCCAGCGGGCTGAAGGACCGCTCCCGCCAGCGATAGCTGCGCGTGTCGAACACCGCGCACACGTACCGGCTGATCGGCGAGCCGGCGATCCGCTCGTCATACAGCCGCCGGTCGCCCTTGATCACGCAGATCAGGCGCACCTCGACCGTCCGCCGGATGATGGCCTCGATCAGGTCGTAGGCCTCCTCGCTGCCCGCCTCCTGCCCCGCCGGCACCAGGTGCGTGGGGTTGTGCGCCGTGATCAGTACGGCGCACTCGTCCGGCGACACGGTCACGTCACTGGCTTTGAGCGTCTGCCAGTCGTCGGTCGGCCGGAAGCGGATCTGCACCATCGGTCGCAGCGGCTGCCTGTCGGCCCCCAGCGTGATCAGCTCCGCCAGCGGGGCTCGCGGCCTGGCCACCCAGTCATTAGCCCAGGAG
>JANQGB010000215.1 GCA_028277545.1 Phycisphaerae bacterium
TGATCTTGACGTTGAGATAGGCGCCCATGACGGCCGATCGAGCCGCGAGGGCTCCGACTCCGGCGTCGCTGATGGAGGCGGGGTTGCCGATCTCGGCCATCGCCCGGCAGACCTCCATGCACTCCAGGGACTTCTCCATCACGCGCAAGGGGACCTCGATGGCTTCCTTGGTGGCGTCCTGGATGGCCTGCTGTTGGGCCGTCTTCTCGTGGTCGGTGCCGGCGGGCAAGCCCCAGGCGGCCATGATCCTGTTGAAGGCGTTGGTGTCCTCGTCGATCAGGTGCAGCAGTTCGTCGTGGCAGGCCTTGCCCTTGTCCGCCCAGTTCGAGAACTCCTCCCAGCGATCGTCCCAGCCCCGCTTGTGACTCGACAGGTTGGCGACCATCGTGCCCAGGGCGGCACCCATGGCGCCCATGGCCGAGGAGATGGACCCGCCGCCCGGGGCCTTGGATTCCGAAGCGGTCTCGTGGACGAAGCCCTCCACCGTCATGTCAACCAGCTTCTTATCCTTCTGACCAGCGGCTATGGAGTACTCGATGATCTTCTCTTCCGGCTTGAAGGGATACAGTTCATCGAGCCCCATCGACTTGACGGCGATCTTGATGATCTCGGCGTCGGCGATGCCGGTCGAACGGCCCTGCTTCCGCAGGAAGTACTTGCCGGCCTCGAGCATAGCGTTCAGCGGGATGAGGCCGACCAGTTCCGAGCCCGTTACCCGCACGCCGCGGGCCTGGGCCTTGGTGCACACCTCGTCGAAGGCCACGTGCACGGGGGTTACGCTGATGTTGGTCAGATTCATCGATATCTGGGCGATGCCGTACTCCTCGATGAACCAGCCGATGCCCTTGACGCACTTGAGTGTGCCCGGCGACCAGACCTTCTTGCCGTTCGAATCCAGGACGGGCTTACCCCAGGCCTTGCCATCCTCGGTCTTGACGCGACCCTTCTCGCGCACATCGAAGGCAATGGCGTTAGCCCGGCGGGTGGAGGTCGTGTTGAGGTTGACGTTGTAGGCCACCAGGAAGTCCCGGGCGCTGACCGCCGTGGCGCCAGCCTTGGGATTGAAGGTGGCCGGGCCGAAGTCAGGCTTCCATTCCGGATTGGCCAGCTTGGCCTGCAGGCCTTCGTACTCGCCCGAGCGCACGTTGGCCAGGTTGCGGCGCTCTTCCGAGAGGGCGGCGTTCTCGTAGCAGTAGATGGTCAGGCCCAGCTCCTCGCCGAGACGTCTGGCGAGCTTGCGGGCGTACTCGACGGTCTCCTCCATGGTAATGTTGGAGACCGGCACGAGTGGGCAGACGTCGGTGGCACCGAAGCGCGGGTGTTCGCCGGAGTGCTTGCTCATGTCGATAAGTTCAGACGCCTTGCTGACCGCCCGCACCGCGGCCTCGATCACTTCATCCGGAGAGCCGACGAAGGTCACTACGGTCCGGTTGGTGGCCTGCCCGGGATCGACGTCCAGCAACTTAACGCCCTCTACGGTTTCGACCTGGTCGGTGATCTGCTGGATCACCGACATATCCCGTCCTTCGCTGAAGTTGGGCACGCACTCGATCAACTGCTTATTCATGATTTCGTTTTCCTCGCACTCCAGGGCACCTACCGGGCCGTCCACATCTCGCCGGATACCGGCGGCGAGTTGCCGGGCCGCCAGCGTATTCGATTCGACGGGACGATCCAACAGGGATTCGCGGCAATCCGATGGCCCGCGTCGATGGACCGTCACCCGGCGTCCGGATAGGATGGCCCGCGGTCTGAAGCGCACCGGGATGATTGAAAGGGAGACGGCGATGAAGCGCGTATCGGCTGGCCGCTGGCTGCAGGGTATGACGGTAGCATTGCTTCTGGCGGGGCCGGCTTTTGCCCAGGCGGATGCGAACAAGGTAGAAGTGAAGTGCAAGTTCGTTCAGGGACAGACGACGTACTTCCAGCAGTTGGTGGAGGTCGAGCAGATCGTGGAAGCCAGGGGGCAGTCCCAGAGCCAGGGAGTGCGGGCGGACGCGGGAACTCGGTTTCGCACCTTGGAGGCGAGACAGGATGGGTCCGCCCGTATCGAGTGGACCCTGCTATACGTCTCGCTGGCCAGCGAGTCGCGACTGTGGCCGACCGTCGACACCCGCGACCCCGGTCATGAGGACCCCGAGCTTCTCGAGGCCTTCAAGGAAATGGTAAACAAGCCGGTCGTCTTCGAGGTTGACGCCTCGGGCCGGCTGGCCGGCGTCACTGGGTTCGACAGCCTCAGCGAGCAGGTTCACCAGTCAATTACCGAGCGGCTGGAGGGCATCTTCTCAGTCAACAGCCTCAAGCAGTTTCCGCTCTTCGCAACCAGCGGAGCACCGGGCTCCGCCGCCATCGGCGCGGCCTGGGAGAACCTGGTGGAGGTGGAGTTCCCCCTTGCCGGCCAGACCGCAATGCGTCTTCGCAAGGAGCGCTACCGCCTGGCCAAGGTAGACGCCGCCGGCGGCCAGGCCGACATCGAGACCGAAGTGTCGATCACTCTGCGGGAATCCGAGATGACCAAGGGCGTGGGTCTGACCATGCCTCGGGGCCACGAGACCGGCCGGATCACCTGGGATCTGGGCACCGGCCAGCCCCTGCGGTCCGCCTCCTGGAGGTCGGTGGAGATGCGGGCGGAAGTCCCCGAGGAGGTGACCATCGCCCAGGAAATCAACACCACGATCAGGAGAATCACTCCCGCGGAGATGAACCTCGGGCCACCTGCCCCCTTACAGCGACCGCAACCCACGAGCACCGATCGAGACGCTGGAGAGTAGGCGGGCGCATCACGGGGCCGCCACCGCTTCGCCAACGTTCGTTTGGCAGGCGAAATCCGAATCACCGATAGGCTGCGGCGCGGCCAGCTTGAGCTTGCCGCTGGGCGTTGTTATACAGACGCCTCGGGCGGCTGACTGGTGCGGTCTGTTCGGGAGGCGCGGGGGAAGCCATGAAGATCAGCAGAGGGCAGATTCTATTCGTCTTCGGCGCGTTGCTGGTCAACGCGGTTGTGTGGATCGTGCCCAGCGATGTGGTGGAGCTGGTGGCCCGCGACCGGCAGACGCTGTTGGGCCGCTACTCTCGCGAGCACTTCGCCTGGATCATCGCCCTGATCCCCATCACCGCCGTGGCGATCTTCCTCCACCTTTCGCCCAACAACGCCGTCAAGAAGAAGAAGGCCTTCGGCGTAGCGGCCGTGCTGCTGTTCCTGGTGCCCACGGTGCTGGGCCTTGATCTCTACCTGCGCCTGGTGGCCGAATATCCCTACGTGCTGGGCGACCTGGCCTACCGGCGTCCCGCAGACGCGGATTTCGAAGGCGTCTTCGAAGACAAGCCGGAGGCCATCCGTACCTATCCCAATGCGGCGCCCGGTTTCCCAGATGTGCCCTGGACCCTGTCGGCCGACGGACGCGGTTTTCGCAATGCCGAGACCCTGCAGAGTTGTGACGTACTCACGGTGGGTGACTCGTTCACGGA
>JANQGB010000306.1 GCA_028277545.1 Phycisphaerae bacterium
AGGTAACGCTGGATCAGGCCGGCGGAGTCCCCCTCGGCATTGGCCATGACCCGCCGGATGCGCGGCGCCACCTTGTTGATCAACTCGAACTCAGCAAACTCACTCCCGTCCCCGCCAAAGGCGTCCACTTTGGCCTTGACCCCGGCGGCTTCGGCCCTGTTCCGCATCTCGATCACAGCGGCCTGGGCCATGCCCTTGGCCCGTACCTCGTCAGCCAGGTCCTGGGCGGCCTCCAGCTTGATGGCTGCCACCTCCAGGTTCTTCTCAGCCTTGGTTACCTCCACCTTCGCATACTGCTCGGCTTTGCGGATCTCGACCACCACCTGGGCCCGGACGTCCCCAAGCTGCTCTTCCCGGTCCTTTTTCCGCTCTTCAAGGACCTTGGCCAGGCGTCCCCCCTCTCGGACCGGTTTGCCGTCCGCGCCAACCGTCGGCTCCACGGACGGCTCGCCGTCGGGTCCGACCACAGGCCGGCCTTCTCCATCCAGCACCGGCTCGGTCACCACGCTGCCGATTTCGCGGATTACCTCCTCCTCGAACCGGTCGATCTCGCGCATGGCAATCTCGCGCCGCTGGTACTGCTCGCGGATGGCTTCAGGCGGTTCAGTGGACCGGATGACGAAGGACCTGATCACCACTCCCTCCTCGGCGCACGCATCGCGGAGCTCTCTCTCCACGTCCTTCTGCACCTTCACGCGCGTGTCCCCGGTGATGTAGTCAACCGCCTTGTGCCTGCCTCCCACCGTTCTGAAGAACGACCGGGCGCACGGCAGGATCAAGTTGCGCTGTACGTTCATCACGCCCCCCGACTCGCGCAGGTCCTCGGCGTTGACGAATTTCACGAACAGCTCCGGCAGTCTCTCCAGGTCAACCGCCCACTCAATAGTGCCCTCGACCTCGATGTCGAACCCGTCCATGGACACGAACACCACCCGGTACTCACGGACCATCTCGAACTTGTGCGACCGCACGTCGAACGAGGTGACCTTGTGCACGTAGGGGTTGCTGTAGTCCGGATGCGTACCTGGCCTGAGCAGTAACGGCTGGGTCCCGCGCTCCCCCTCCCGAACCACAAACACGTTTGGATCTTCCGGGTCCTCGCCCACCAGTAACGTCACGATACCCATGAAGCCAGGCTCGATCTTGACCATGTCGTTCAGGTAGACATCGTACGCCCACGGGTTGGTATAGTGCCGGCCAGGCTTGAGCGGCTCCGGAACAATCCCCCGGTGCTCAGCCGTCTTGGCCACGACCATCCCCTCAGGCAGCGGAGTGCCGTAACGCCGCACCAGCACGCCCACCCGGCCCTTCGGAATGACCATAGCATCCATGGGCTTGGGCCATTGCCAGAATAGCGGGCTCCGGAAGTGCCGCCCCTCCTTCAGCACCTCGTACTGCGGACCCTTGAACGTCACCGTCTCGGCCAGGACCATGTCGTTGGTCAGGTCTTTGCCGGTCTTCTTGATCAGCGGCACGAACTGCCCTTCGTCAACTTGGATCCGGCACCTGAACCACACATAGAGCCCCAGGACAAAGGGGGCGAGAACCAGGAACAGGCCGATCGGGCCCACAATCAACGCCGCAGTCACCCGGTGCCGGAACTTCTGCAAGTCCTGACCCATAGCCACTACTCCTTTCTGTGGATCTGTTGAGCAACCGTTCCGCTGCTGAACACTGGCACCCCGCTTACGGGAGTCCCTCGGAGATACGGCGTATGAACTGGACGACCGCTTTGGCAGTGCCCGCCTTCATCACGCCGTCGACGAACTCGTTGTGGAGACAGAGCTGGGCAATGCGCGACAGCAGCAGCAGGTGCTCGTGCCGCTGGTCCCGCCCGCTGAGGAGCAGGAAACAGAGGAAGACGGGCCGCCCGTCCACGGCGTCGTAG
>JANQGB010000340.1 GCA_028277545.1 Phycisphaerae bacterium
TCGTGGCACACCAGTCGCAGCTCCATCTCGTGCCCGCGGAGGTCGACGACGCCACGGCCGTGCTGGTCGACCCGCTGGCCTGTGCCCTGCACGGCGTACTGCGCCGCCGCCCGGAGGACGACGATCGAGTGCTGGTGCAGGGGGCCGGAATCATCGGGCTCGGGGTGGTCGCGGCTCTGCGGGCCCTCGACTGCCAGGCCCGGGTGACGGCGCTGGTCCGGCACGACAGCCAGAGGCGGCAGATGCTGGACGCCGGCGCCGACGACGCCATCGTGTCACCACGCCGGGAGTCCAGCGCCCGGCGCTACGACCGGATAGCAGCCGCGGTGGGCGGACGCCGCGTGGCGGCAGCGTTCGGCAATCAGGCACTTATTGGCGGTTTCGATCTGGTTTACGACTGCGTGGGCAACGGCGCCAGCCTGACCGACGCGATGAAGTTCGCTCGCCCGCGCGGGACTGTCGTCGAACTGGGTACCACACAGATATCAGTGGTGGACACCACTCCGTTGTGGTTCACCGAGTTGACCGTGCTCGGGGCCTACGGGCGACAGATCGAAGACGCCGGCGGTGAACCACCGAAGCACACCTATGGGCTGGTCTTCGAACTGCTCGAGTCAGGGAAACTCCGCACTGAGGGGCTGCAGACGCAGACCTTCGATCTGGGTGAATACAGGCCAGCCCTGGAAGCGGCAGCGTCCCGTGGGCGAACGCAGGCCATCAAGATCGCCTTCCGCCATCAGTCCGGCTGATCGGCAGCCTCGGCCTCATCTGCGGTCTCATCAGCGGTCTCATCAGCGGTCTCCGCAGCAGCTTCATCCGCCGCGGCTTCGTCGTGGTGTTCGTCCTCTTCAGGCGTGGGCAGCGGGTTCTTGAAACTGCGGCGTTCACAGATTTCCGCCAGGATTTCGCGGAAGGCCCGGTGAACGTAGATATTGAGCCGGACGCTGCCTTCGGAGCCGTCGGCCAGCCGGTAGTCCAGTTCCACCCAATCCCGCTTCTTGTCCCGGAACCCGTCATCGGGATCGCGCAGGCCGGTCATGGCCTCGAAGGGCACCAGCGGGCAACCACCGAAGCGAAGCCCTCCCTGACTGTTGAGTTTCAAACCCTCGTCGGACAGTTCCACGCGCGTCGTGAGCGCCCGCAGCAGTTGCAGGACGAACAACAGCCCCACCGCGCCGACCAGGCAGCCGATCAGTTTCTGAAGGAACAGATCGGTGTCGCCCTTGCTGGCGGGAAGCCAGGCCGGAGCTTCGTCCGCCTTGGCACCGGTTGTCTTGCGAGCGACCCCATTGACGAAGGCGATCTTGGCCATTCCTCCCGGCCCCACGTAGTAATGTACATCGCCATCTCGAACAGCGGGCTCACCCAGCGCCGCGACGACGTCCGCTTCCGTCGGCTCCGGCCCCTGAATAATCCTGGGCAGGAGTTCTTCATAGGCCTTCTTCGTGACCCGGCTGTCATACTCCGCAGAGCTCTGAAACTCTCGCGGCAGGTTCTCGACCAGCTTCTCGAGGTTCTGCTGCGGATACCTGTGATAGCCGTCCCAGAAAGACCAGGCGGAGTATCCCACAAAGACGACGGCCAGAATGGACGTGCGGATCAGGCGTTCTCGTGTCGTTCCCGAGCGGATTGGTTCCATGGAGCACTCCCAGCCACGGCGGCTGACTCATACGGAATACAGTACAGATCGATCTGCCGACATGGTTTCACCAACAAACGGGTTTTGCAACCCCAGATCACGGCAATATCTGCCCCGCATCGGTTGAAACCCCGTCAAGCTTGCTCAATAATCGGTTGCCGTGCGCAAGACCCTTACGCAAACTGCCGGTGAGGACGCCTGATGAGTGCCAGCTTTCATGCGGTATGCGACGATTTCTATATTTCCAGCCGCCTGTTCCTCAAGCTGGACATGGCCTTGGAGCGGGACACCGTCCTGAGCTTCTTTGACCGAATCCGCAAGGAACTGCCGTCCTTGACCAAGTTCAGGCGTCGTTCGGACGGCTGCCTGATCCTGGAGGAGGACGCCGTAGACGGCGGATCGCGGCGCTGGCTGCGCCTGGAGCCGTCCTGCCTGCGGTTCGGGCACTTCGGCGCGCCGGACACGTCGACCGTTCGTCGAATGGCCGAGGTCATCCTGGAACACGCCCCCTACCACCTGACCTTCAGTGAGATTGACTTCGATCACCTGGAGGTCGTCTATGGCTTTAATCTGGAGTACCGGGGCAACCACGATCAGTTGGTGGCGGAGACGTTCTACGCCGACCATCCGCTGGCCGGTTTCGTGCTGGCCGACGAGGCCCTGCACACCATCGACGCCCAGCCCTACCTGGGCATCGCCCTGACACCCGAGTGCGACCTGCAGGCCTCGGTCGAGGTGAAGTCGCGCACCGCCACCTTCGAGATTCGCACGGGCGAATACGAAGCCCAGCCGGTCAGCGTGTACCTGACGGTACGCCGCTACTGGGGCGTGTCGAGCGGCGGATCGTTGCTGGACGTGCAACGGAGCTTGATCGACATTGCCGACGAACTGGCGGCCGCCCGCGTGGTGCCGACGGTGGTCAACCCGCTGGCCACGGCCATCGCCAGCAGACCGCAGGGGTAGGCTGGCCCCAGGCCATACTCGCCGGCTACCCGGTCCAGGAAGCCGCCCAAAGCCCTGGTGAGCGAAGATCATGTCAGACCAGAACCTGACCACACGCACCATCATCGGGATGGAGATCCACGTCCAGTTGGCCACGCGGAGCAAACTCTTCTGCGGGTGCGCTGTCGAGTTCGGCGCTCAGCCCAACACGCGGGTCTGCCCTGTATGCCTGGGCATGCCGGGCGTGCTGCCGGTGATGAATCGCCAGGCGGTCGAGTTCTCCGTCCGAACGGGAGTGGCCTTAAACTGCCGGGTTTCGTCTTTCACCAAGTGGGATCGCAAGAGCTACTACTACCCGGACCTGCCCAAGAACTACCAGATTTCGCAGTATGACCTGCCGCTGTGCCACGACGGCTATTTCGAGCTGGACGGTAACGGCTCGCCGCGGCGCATCGGCATTATCCGCGCCCACCTGGAAGAGGATGCCGGCAAGAACATCCACGACACGCCGGGCTGCACGCTGGTGGATCTCAATCGGACCGGTACACCGCTGTTGGAGATCGTGACCGAACCCGACCTGGCTTCGGCCGACGAAGCCTACGAGTTCGCCGTTGAGCTGCAGCGGTTGGTGACCTACCTGGGCGTCAGTGAAGGCAGCATGCAGAAAGGGCAGATGCGGTTCGAGCCCAACGTCAATGTGGCCATCACCCGCGACGGCGTCGAATACCGAACCCCGATCTGCGAGATCAAGAATCTCAACAGCTTCAAAGCCATCCGCGGGGCCATCGACTACGAATCGCGCCGGCAGATTCAGGACTGGATGGCCGACAACGGCTACCTGCAGAAGCAGCGTCCCAACGAGAACCGCGGCTGGAACGACGACCGCGGCATAACGGAAGTCCAGCGAACCAAGGAGGAGGCCCACGACTATCGCTACTTCCCCGATCCGGACCTGGTGCCCGTCGAGTTGGACCAGGCCTGGCTGGCGGAAGTCGAAGCCTCGCTGCCCGAGCTGCCCCGGCAGCGCCGCGCCCGGTTGGTAACCGACTTCGGTATGTCGGCCAAGGACGCCGAGACCATCGTCGGTGACCGGGCCACCGCCGACCTGCTGGAAGCGGCGGTCGCGGCCGGCGGAACGCCGAAGCTGCTGGCCAAGCAGTTCGTCAACGTGTGGTCGAAACTCGCCCGCCAGCGTGAGGTCAGCATAGCCGCCCTGGGTGTCGACGCCGCCCGCATGGGAGCGTTGGCCCGGCTGGTCGACGACGGCACGGTGAGTGCGACCGCCGCGAACCAGATCGCCGAGCGGATGCTGGAGGAAGGCGACTCTCCCCAGGCGCTGGCCGAGACGTTAGGCCTGGTCCGCGTGGTGGATACAGACCAGACCGCACAGTGGGTTGAAGAAGCCCTGGCCGCCAACGAGAAGGCCGTCAAGACCGTCCTGACCAATCCCAAGAAAGCAAAGGCCAGCGAAGGATTCCTGCGCGGACAGGTGATGCGCATTTCCGGCGGCCAGGCCGATCCGAAGCTCGCCGGCGAGATGATCGCCCGGCGCATCGAAGAAATCCGAAAATCATCCGGCGGCTGACACAGCCGGACGCATAATGAACGGGATCGTGTACTGGCTACTGACCACCGGCCTTTGCGGTATTGGTTTCGCCGCGTCGGTCGGTTACCTCATCTTCTCCGCCGGCCGGCCAAGGGAGGCGGGCGGCACCGTGGGGCCGGCGGCTCGTCGACCCTGGCGCAGACGCGGAGCGGTGGTCTGCGCGGTGATCTGCGTGCTCTTCCACGTCGGCATTCACCACGTTGATCCGCAGCGCTGGCCTAGACTTTTCCTGGCCTTGTGGATTGTGGTTCTGTTGCTGGTCGGCTGGTTGTGCCTCCTGGCGCTGGCCGATATTCTCTATACTCGCAAACTGACACGCGAGTCGCTGCAACGCTCGCGCCGATCCCGGTTCTGACCGCGGAACTTCTGAACGTGAAGCGAGCAACCTGTATCACGATACTGATTCTCTGGCCTTGCCTGGCAGGTATCCCCGCGGGCTGCTCTCCCGACGAGCCCAACCCGCTGGACTCGATGGAGCAGGTCAACGTGCAGATTGGCGAGCACACCTTCAAGGCCTGGCTGGCCGACGATCCCGACGAGCGCGAGCGTGGTCTCATGCACGTGACTGCCGACCAGATGGCTCCGCTGCCCGATGGAACCGAGCGTGCTATGGTCTTCGTGTTTGCCGAGCAGCAGCAGCGCGGCCACGGCTTCTGGATGAAGAACACCATCATTCCCCTGGACATCGCCTTCATCCGTACCGACGGCACCATAGCCAACATTCGGACCATGGCACCGCTGGACACCAGAGGCTATTTCGCCAAAGGACCTTACCGCTACGCCCTCGAGGTCCGCGGAAATCTCTTCTCTGAGCTGAAGATCAAGAGCGGCGATATGGTCCGGATTCCCGATTCGCTGCTAAAGCACGCCCGGTAGGCTTCCGAATCACCAATGAAGTTCGCTCGTGCCGGTGACGATTCCGTGCACCGGTTACGGTCCGGCTCTACGCGGGGAACACTATGCCGATGCGCGTGCTTTTGGTCGATCCTTCCTGCACGTCCCTCCCGGACGGCGCGGCGCAGGCCCTGCTCGACAAGGGCTGGCAGGTACACACCAGCGAGGACTATCGGACCGCCACCCGGCAGACCCGGGCCGGCGAGATCGATGCCCTGGTGCTGCCGCTGGCCAACGGGCAGCAGGCCGCAGCCCCC
>JANQGB010000417.1 GCA_028277545.1 Phycisphaerae bacterium
AGGAATTCAGGACGCTGGTTCGGTTCGGGCTGCTCATCGGCATCGGCATGATCTTCAGTTTCCTGGCCAGCGTGACGCTCCTTCCCGCCACGCTGGCCATTCTCAAGCCGCGCGCCGTCTGGGCCGGCAGTACCTCCGGGCGGCGAACCCTTGGCGGGCAGCCCGCCTGAACAGATTGACGCCTTCGTCAGAAGTTTGTGACGTCGTCGGACGTACCGTAGGTGCCGTCCCGGCCCGGCGAAATCAGAATGAAAGTATCGCGGCGATACGGAATCACCGTGGGCGGGCGGACGGGATCCGTCTCCAGGCCGCCGGTCGACCGGAACGTCTCCTTGTTCATGATGTAGCAGGGGAATGTCTGCTTGTCATCGTCGATGGTCTCATCTGAAACCACGGGATCGTTGCTGCCGAAGTTCTCGATGTGGTGCGTGCCGGGCTTCCAGCCTCCCAGGACGCAGGCTCCGCTGTTGCAGTAGCCGGTAAAGAGGGCGTTGTCCTGGTGGGTGTAGATTCCGGGGTGGGTGCCGTCGAAGGAGGCCAGCGCCGCGTTGGGGCGGGCGGCCTGGGTCTGATCCGCCAGGTAGTAGATAATGGGGAAGCCGAAGGTGTCCTGCATCACAGGCTGTTTAACGCTGAGGTCATCAACCCCCAGCGTTCCACCCGCGATCTCGCCGGCCAGGTCACTCGGGCGGATAACCTTGGGGTCCAGGTACGGCCCGACCCGCTCCAGAGGAGCGTCGTTGAAGGCTTCGTCATCGTACCAGTCCACCTGCTCCGCCCCGGCGGCTTCCTGTGCCTCATTCCGCAGTTCCGCTGGCACGGCGCGCTTGGGGACGTAGCCCCTGAAATCCTTGCCTGCCAGGTAGCGCACCAGCCATTGGGCGCCGAAGATGTTCTGCGCCCCGGGCTCGGTCTGGTCTTCGCCCATGGCGGAGGGCGGATACCCGTCCGTGCCGTTGAACTCGACGTCGCGTTCGTTGTCGTTGCGGAACAGCTCCAGCGAGTCACCTACGGCTTTGAGCGTTCCCTGCGTATGCACGTTCTTGGCGGCGGCACGGGCCCCCTGGAGCGAGGGCAGCAGGATCGCGATCAACAGGGCGATGATCGAGATTACCACCAGCAATTCGATCAGGGTAAAGCCGCGAGAGCTGGGTGGAGCCGGTCGCGGGCTGGTCGTCTGAATAAAGCGTGTGTTCATGGGGTCCTCCGATCCGTTCAGCCAAAGTGTCCAAGCTACTACCGGTATCTCCGTTCACTGACGGCACGGCGCGCCTACAGCCCGAGCCGGAGAGTACATCCGTGACTGGTTTTGCTCGATGACCGCGTCGAATTTCGAACGCGGCCGGCCCTCGCCAGGCGACCGACCGGAGTGTCGGGCGTGGGTCGCACTGACTGGTGCGGACGGTCGCTGCCGTCCAGAGTTGGCATTGCTTCGGCGGGCGTAGCGCCTTGACCGGCAAACTGCAGACAAACCAGGAGATTTCTCCTGTGCCCGCCGAGCTGGTTGCATCGGCGCGGTACTACCTCGCCGACACTCCATGCTCCGTGTATTGTGTCCGCGCGCCGGGTGCAGCATCAATCGGCAAAGGACCTAAGGAATCCCTTTAGGCGATCATCCGGCGGGATCCGGCCACGCACTCTGACGGGGAGTTGCTGACGGCGGACTACCGGCCCACGATCTCTCGGAGGCGTCGATCAGGTCTGAAAGCGGCACCTCCGGGCCGGCGCAACCGACATCACCGCACGGACGCCGAGCCGGCTGGCCGCTTCAAACGCAACACAGTATCCTGAGCCGGAGGAAAGGTCGCTCGAGAATGAAGACCATCGCCGGACTCGCTCCGCAGTTCATAATCCCGGTGCTCCTGGCGGCGGGGTCGGCCCAAGCCAGCCCACCGCCTAATCCCCAGATCGGCGGGGAATCAGGCCAGCGTGACGCCCGGATGCAGTGGTGGCGCGAGGCACGCTTTGGCATGTTCATCCACTGGGGCCTCTACTCCATCCCCGCCGGTGAATGGGGCGGAAGTGCCGGACATGGCGAGTGGATCATGCACACCGCTCAAATCCCGGTCGAAACGTACGAGGGCTTCAGAGACCGATTCAACCCCGTGAAGTTCGATGCTGACAGCTGGGTGCGGCTGGCCAGCAAAGCCGGCATGAAGTACATCGTGATCACCTCCAAGCATCACGACGGATTCTGCCTCTTCGACTCCGCGTATACTGATTACGACGTGAGTTCCACGCCATTTAAGCGTGACCTGCTGAAGGAACTGGCAGACGCCTGCCATCGCGAAGGGATGCGCATCTGCTGGTATCACTCGATCATGGACTGGCACCATCCCGACTACTTGCCGCGGCGGGATTGGGAGAAGCGGCCAGCGGAGGGGGCCGACTACTCCCGCTACGTCCGGCACCTGAAGAACCAGATCTGCGAGCTGCTCACCAACTACGGTCCGATCGGCGTGATGTGGTTTGACGGGGAATGGGAGGGCACCTGGACGCATGAACACGGCCTGGACCTGTGTGCCCACGTCCGCAAGCTGCAGCCGGACGTGATCGTCAACAACCGGGTCGACAAGGGCCGCGGTGGCATGGCGGGGATGACGTCGGATGCACGATTCGCCGGCGACTTCGGCACGCCGGAGCAGGAGATACCTTCCACGGGATTGCCAGGCGTGGACTGGGAAACCTGCATGACCATGAACACCCACTGGGGGTACA
Source organism: Phycisphaerae bacterium (assembly GCA_028277545.1). Taxonomy (GTDB): domain Bacteria; phylum Planctomycetota; class Phycisphaerae; order UBA1845; family UBA1845; genus JANQGB01. The sequence continues at coordinate 2,719 of JANQGB010000417.1, forward strand.
ACAAGAACGATCACAACTGGAAGTCGACACAGGATCTGGTCCGCAAGCTGGCCGACATCGCGTCGAAGGGCGGCAACTTCCTGCTCAACGTGGGGCCTACGGCCGAGGGCGAAATCCCGCCGGCCAGTGTCGAGCGTCTCGAAGGGATGGGCAGCTGGCTGACGGTGAACGGTGAGGCTGTTTACGGCACACAGGCCGGCCCGTTCAAGCCGTTGCCGTGGGGGCGCTGTACGCAGAGGCTGCTCGGTGACGGTGGCACACGCTTGTATCTGCACG
>JANQGB010000424.1 GCA_028277545.1 Phycisphaerae bacterium
TGGCGTCGATCTCGTCAGCGCTGTAGCCTTGGGCGGCGAAGCTCGCCAGGTAGGCCTCGAGGTGCGCGTCGTTCCAGTTCTGATTGTAAGCCAGCTTGATCAAGCCCTGGTCGGTGGTCGGGTCGTAGTTGGACTGGATGGGGTGCGTGCCGTAGCCCATCTCCTTCATGTAGCCCCACCCGGGCCCCGCTGCCTGGGGGTCATCGGGATCGTAGCCCAGACCGGCCCACTCGCTCGGCGAATCGTCGATACCGCCGGGGAAGTCATCCCACACCTCGTGCAGGTTGATATCGATCATCTGGTAGTGCCGCAGTTCACTGTCGTCGTTATGGGAACCGGAAAGGTCCGCCACCACGGCGATGTCGCGCGGCACCATCATGGCGATGGCATCGGCCGACAGCTCCGTCGAATCCGTGCCAAAGATACTCGCGAAGAACAGCGAGAGTGGCCCGTTTGCTGAGTCCTCAGTCATGCGCACGGTGACCCGTACCGCGTCGGGCATGTTCTGGGTGGGCACAAAATCGTACTTGCTCGAGGATGGGTCGAACACTGCTCGCCCGAAGGTCACGTCGGACTGGCGATCGACGAACATGGACTGCCCCCAGACACCGTTCGCAGCGGCGAACTCCACCGCGCGGTCGCGGGCGGCCTCTTGGGGTGCACCGGTCTGGTACTCGCCGAGCATTGCGGCGGCTGCCAGGGCGGCAGCATCGGCGGTCCGCTGCAACTCAGCCTTGGCGTTGTACATTGCGCCAACGTCGATGGTTAGGGCAGCGAAGCCGACCATTACAGTCATGGCGATAGCCACCTGTACGGCGACCGCACCACGACGCCGTTGCGGCATCTCGGTTCCTCTCGCTCGGGTCATTACTTTCACCCTCCTATGCTTCGGCATTTCCGGGCTCTCGCCCAATTTGCTTCTTCCCACGTGCTGGCCTACGGGCTGCACGAGATTTCTAATCCGATTCCGTCGCGGGCCCCCATGGTCCGTGTACGCTCATCTGGTCGGGCTGCGACTGCACCTTGGTCGGTGGGTTGTCGCCACCCGACCGGCGTGTCGCTCCGTCGGTCACCGTGTGCTCGGGAGCTTCGCCCTCCAGAAGGCCCATGGCGTACAGCTCAAAGTCGTTGGGCGGCACGTAGTGCTCGCCCGGCACCTGCGGTACCTGGTGCGGGTTCAGTGGGGCCACGATTTCCGGAGTAACCAGGATCACCAGTTCGGTGATGTCACGCTGATACTCGACGGACCGGAACAGCGACCCCAGGATGGGAACGTCTCCAATACCGGGAATCCGACTGGCCACGCCACGCACCTCGTCGTTCAACAGGCCCGCAATGGCCAGGGTCTGCCCGTTGGCAACTTCCACCGTACTCTGCAGGCGCCGTTGGTTTATGCCCGGCACCGTGAAACCGGAGACCTGGACGGCGTTGGAGAAGTCCAGTTTGCTGAACTCGGGCGCGACGTTCATGCGAATGCGCTCGCCCGGGCGAACCACCGGCGTGAAGTTCAGGCGGGCACCGAATTCCCGGAACTCGATGGTGATCTGATCCACACCCTGCGGCACGGGATAGGGGAACTCGCCGCCCACCAGGAAGGAGGCGGTCTCTCCGCTGATAGCCACCAGGTTCGGCTCGGCCAGAATTCGCAGCAGCGAGTTGTCGGCCATGGCCTGGATAAAGACCTGCATCTGCGCGCGGGGAAAGCCGAGCGACAGCGGGACACTGGGAGACAGCGGCACGCCTGCCGAGCCAAACAGCATGTTCTGCGTGACATCCAGGGAAGGCTGGGCGCCGAAGTTGATAGGGTTCACTCCGCCGAGCTGGTTCACCACGAACGCATCGCGGAAGTTCTCGCCCGCCAGGAAGCCGTTGATGCCCAGTTGCCGCGTTGCGCTGCGCGACACCTCGGCGATGGTAACGCGCAGGAGCACCTGCTGCTCGCCGGCGACCATCATGTGGTTCTGGACGATCGCCGCTGCGCCGACTCCGGTGTCGGGGATGAACAGCTCACCGACTTCCAGCAATCTCTGGGCCATATCCGCGCTGCTGGCGGTGCCGGTCAGGACGATGTTGCCCAGCAGCGGGACGGCCTCGACGTCGGCGAGAGGGTCAACCGTCTGGAGAGCTTCGTTCAGTGCCGTCAGATCGAGTTCGACGGTGATCTCGAAGATCTGCTGCTCGCCGTTCTCCGACCAGGCCAGCACCTGGGTGGTGCCCGTGCCGGCGCCAGTCACCAGAATCTGGGTCGGCGAAACCGACTGGGCGAAGACGATGCTGGGGTCGATGGCCTGAACGCGCTTGGACGGCTTCGACGTCTCGATCAGCACACTGTGGTTCAGCGGTACGCGGATTCTCGTCGCGCCCTCACCCAGGTTGCGCACCTTGGCCGTGAAGCGCATCGGGCCCGCGGCGTCCTGCTCCTGGGGGAGCTGAGCCAGCAAGCTCGAAGCGGGCACCAAAGCGGCTGCTATGGTGACTGCGATCCGGAGACGTCCTGTGCCCGTAAGAGCGAAGGCGCCGCTGGTGCGGTTTCGCGATCGCCGGGCATCCCTGGTCCGTGGGTCGGCGGCCTTGGATATCATTCCTCGGGTATCTCCCTATCCTGAGGTTCCGGAGTTCTGGTCGACCGGCCTGGATACTGGCCGGGCAAACGATCCTGCTCAATATCGGTCGTGGTCTGGCGACGCTCGCGCAGCACGCTCTCGGCACTGTCGACGCTGGGCGTGCGGGCGTTGCCAGTCCGCCCGGCTCCGACGTTAACCACCTTCATGGAGGTGCGATTCTCGTACACCACCTGCTGAATGGGGGTGGCGCCGTTGGCCTGAAGCGGTCCGTT
>JANQGB010000523.1 GCA_028277545.1 Phycisphaerae bacterium
CAGCAACAACACTGCGCTAGCTCCCAGCGATAACGACAGAAGTCCCGCCCCCACCGCTCCCCGGCTCCCCGAACGGGCCAACACGGCGCGGTGTGCATAGGCCAGCGCGAACCCGACTAACAGACTCGACAGGCACCCCGCCAGCAGAATCGCGCCGGGAGGAACCGCCCGCCAGGACGCTCCACCCAGCCAGGCCGCCGGCAACGCGGCTGCACACGCGACGCCGATCCCCGCCACCGCACAGGAGATGCCCGCTCCGGCTGCCGAACAGCCCCGCGTCCACTGCCATCGCTCGCCAACGATCAGCCCTACACCGATCATGGCCGCCAGCGCGCCCACAACGGCAAGCGAGGACCCACCGTCGCCCCCCAGCCAATGCCGCGACACCTGCATCCAGATCAGCACAACCGCGGCAGCAGCGGCCGCCAGCCACACCGCGGATACCCGGATCAAGATCGGCTCGCGATCGCTACGGTCCGGCAACGGCTGAGGCAGAGCTTCCGGCTGGTCAAGCTTTCCCTCCGAGGCCCCGATTAGCCGCACGGCCAGCACCGCAACCACGAGCAGCGGTACGGCCGCCGTCAGCAAAACCGTCTCCCCGGCAAGATTGGCCGCTACAATCTGCGAGATCACCGCCCCCGCACCGACCCCGACGAGCCCCCATCCGACCGGCTGCAGGCTCCAACCGCGCCCACCCGACCCCAGCCGGCAGACGCAGCCCGTCAGGAGCCCCACCGACACCAGCGCGGGCGACAAGGCAATAACCATCACCAGTGTCTGCACGACGCGCAGCATGCTCGATGGCCACAGGAACCGTTCCGCCAGCCACTGGTATCCACGCTCGGCGAAGGGAAGAATCATGATGGTGCCGGCCATCGCCAGCCCCGCGGCCAGGGCGACAACTGCCAGCACCGTCCACAGGAGTGACCGGTCCCCTGACGCGAACGGCACGTGGTGCAATCCGGGCCGCCGGCCACGCCCCTCTAACCTCGCCAGGCGGGACGGCACGATCGCGCCGACTGCCAGGCAGATCAAGCCGGCCGATGTAACCGGCAGCGTGTCGGCAGCGGTGACAAAGACGGTCTCACACCGTCTGGCAACGCCAACGAGAAGCAGGCACACGCCAAGCCCCGTCATCACCGCCACAAAGTCGAGCGCGGAGAACACGGGTGCCTGCGTGTGTCCGTCTGCCCTGATTCGGATGGTAGCTGGCTTGGCATCCCGGGCCGTTCTAGTGCGAGTGATCCGCGTCGTCCCTTTGCGGCCGGAGGCGGGCCTGCTGCGGCGCTTCTTAGTGGATGTCTTGGTGCGTGTTTGCTTGCGACGACTCATGCTCGGGCCTCATGCCCTTCATCGTGTGCGGCGGCGCGCGACACGGCGAATCCGTTCTTGTCTTGCGGTCTCAGTCGTCGACTATCGTGGTGCTCGCGGCGTCGAACAAGCGACGACCACCTTCCGCCAACTGTACCACTAACCCCGCCATCGGGTCCAGGTCGACAACGTGACCCTGGTAGCGCCGCCCCGCCTGCTCCAGGTGCACATGGCCACCCAAAGGCTGAGCACGTTCCAGCCATGCCCGACGAACGTCGTCAGCCGTCCAGATGAACTCGCCCCCACACCAGTGGTCCAGGTGCCGAAGCAACGCCCGGGCCACGTCACAGCGCTCGACCGGTCCGACCGAGACCAGCTCCAGCGATGTAGCCTGCTCACGCAGCGCTTCGGAGAAATGGCCGCCGTGCTGCAGGCAGTTGATTCCCACCCCGATCGTATACGCCGTCTTCAGCCCTTGCTTCGGCCCGGAGTTGGATGCGATCAGCCGCGATTCGACCAGGATGCCGCCCAGCTTACGTCCCCCGGCCAGCAGATCGTTGGGCCACTTGAGCTCTGCCTGGACGCCCGCCGCCTCGAAAACGGCGTCGCAGACGGCAATCCCCGCCACCAGGCTGAGTAGCGGTCCGCGCGGCGGGCCGTTGGCGACGTCGTCCGGCCGCACCGCGAACCGGTCGCCGTCGACGGGCTCCAGGAGCAACACGCTGCACAGAATGCTGGCCCCCCGGGGCGATTCCCAGGTCCGGCCCAGCCTTCCCCGCCCGGCCGTTTGGCGCTCCGCGAAGATCACCAGCCCGTCCGCATCACCATCCGCGGCCCGTTCCCAGGCCAGGTCGTTCGTGCTGGAGATCGACTCCACCAGCTCGAGCCTCGCCCCCGCATTGGCCCCGCCGCCCAGCCGGTGCAGCCGGAGGCCCGATACAATACTCTCGATGTTCAGTCGTCCAGGTGCCACCACCCCAGCTTAGCACCAGTGTGCGTCTTGCCAAGCCGGATCATGGTTCACCTTCGCAGCACCGCTGTAATGCGGGCCCCGCACCGCCGACTTCGCCTCTGCCGGATGCCCGACAATTCCTTACAGATTTTGGCGACATGGACGGCAATCAAAGAGCGTTTCTATGGGTAGACTGGAATCGCAGGCTCAGTCACCGCGCGGGTATTTCTTCACCGCCCGGTAATCGTTTCTGACAATTTGGACCGACCACTGCCGGTTACGACGCACCGGCAAAACCGCTGTGCAGGTCGGGTTGAGGACGCACGTCTTTGCCCGGCCTGCACGCCCTCCTTACCGGGATCCAGGGACCGATAATAGAGGCTCAAGCCTTGCAATGGCCCAGGCTTGGGGTAATTATGACCGTGCGCAGTCGGACCGGTCGTCACCCTGAGCCAGGAGAACCGCACGTGCCAACGGCAGAATCGCTGCTAAAACGCAAGGGTAGCCATGTCGTCACGGTCGACAAGGACGTGTCCGCCCTCGACGCCGCCAAAACCATGAACGACCATCGCATCGGGGCCGTCATCGTCGTTAGCGGCGATCAAGCCCTGGGCATCTTCACCGAGCGGGACATTCTGTGCCGTGTGGTGGCCACCCAACTCGACGCGGCCGCCACCAAGGTTTCCGACGTCATGACCACTCCCATGGCCTGCTGTACTCGCGATACCAAGCTGAGTGAATGTCGTAGCGTCATGACCGACAAGAAGATCCGTCACCTGCCGGTTGTGGAGGATGGCAAGCTCTACGGCATGATCTCCAGCGGGGACATCCTGGCCAGCGAGGTTGCCGCCCAGGAGACCACCATTCGTTACTTGAACGACTACCTCTACGGCCGAACGTAGGTCACTCCATGCTGATCGGTGTGCTATCCGACACCCACGATCGGCTGCCGGCCATCGACGCAGCCATGTCTCTGTTCGCCGCCCGCAAGGTCGAGGCGGTGATTCACGCCGGTGATCTGGTCGCCCCCTTCGCCGCCCGACGCCTGCTGGCAACCGAAGTACCGCTGCACGTCATCTTCGGTAACAACGACGGCGAGCTAGCCGGCCTCAAGGAAGTGCTGCCCCAGATTCAGGCGGGGCCGCTCCGCCTGCAACTGGACGGGCAGGCCATCCTGGTGCATCATTTTATCGACTGGTGTGAACCGGCTGACATTGAGCGGTCCGACGTGGTGATCACAGGTCACACCCACGAAGTGGTGAACGAGCTAAGCGGCAACACGCTACGTCTTAACCCCGGCGAGTGCTGCGGGTGGATCACCGGTAAGTGCACCGTGGCCCTGCTGGATACGGACGGACCGAGCGCCGAAATCTGCGAGTTGAGAACAACATGAAAGATCGACGATCGTACCTGCGGTGGACGGTCCTGGCCCTGATCTTCTGCTTCGCTGCGCCAACAGGGTGCGTGCGGCGGACCTTGACCATCAACACCGAGCCCGCCGGTGCATTAGTGTATCTCAACGACGAGGCCGTCGGCAGGTCACCCGTCACCACCGACTTCACCTGGTACGGCGACTACGACGTCATAGTCCGGCAGCCAGGCTACCAGACTCTGAAGACCCATATGCTCGTGCAGCGCCCCTGGTACCAGATCCCGCCCATCGACTTCTTCTTCGAGGTCTTCTGGCCCGGGCACATTCACGACACCCGGTCCTACGACTTCACCCTGACCCCCTACGTGCAGCCGACTCCGGACGAACTGATCGAACGAGCCCAGAGCGTCCGTGACCGCGCCTTATACGAGGCCGAGTGACGCGCCGGCAGCGGAGCCGCCTGTCGTGGTGTGTTCCGCCGCCTGCCGCAGGTTACCCACACCGCGGGGCAGGACAACCGCGACAGATCGCCCCGGGCATGGTAGGCTGCTTCCGTAGCCATCGCCGATATCGGGATCGGCAAGATGGCGTCCGCTCGCATCAAACAAGGGCCGACCAGCATGCAGGAAGGGCTTGACTCGCTCCGCCAGGAGTGTCTGCACGACGTCAACCGCGTCGTGGTCAAGGTTGGCAGCGCCGTGCTGGCCGGCGAGGGTCAATTGCGCCGCAAGGCGGTCGCCCGCCTGGCCGCAGACCTGGCAGCGGTGCGCCGCGGCGGCGTGGATACCGTGCTGGTCTCATCCGGCGCGGTCGCCTCGGGCTTTCGCCGCTTGGGCACGCAGCGTATTCCCACCAACATAACCAAGAAACAGGCCGCCGCCGCCATCGGCCAGCCCCTGCTGATGGCGGAGTACACCAGGGCGTTCGCCCAGTACCGCACCCACGTCGGCCAGGTCCTGCTCACTGCCGACGACCTCGATCACCGGCCGCGCTACCTTAACGCCCGCCACACGCTGGGCAGCCTGCTGCGGCACGGCATCCTGCCGATCATCAACGAGAACGACAGCATCTCCACCGACGAGATCAAAATAGGTGATAACGACCACCTCTCAGCACTGGTGGCCAACCTGGTGTCGGCGGACCTGTTGATCATGCTGACCAACGTAGACGGTATCTACCGGTCCGGGGATTCCAGGGATGTGGTGAGCGTCGTGCCCGCCGGTCGCTGCCCGATGGAGCACGTCGAGCCTGCTCGCCGCAGCGCGACCGGGACCGGGGGCATGGCCACCAAGGTCCAGGCTGCCAAGCTGGCTGGCCGCTGGGGAGTGCCCACCATTGTGGCCGGCGGCAAGCGCGAGCGGGTCGTGCAGCGGATCGTACTGGGAGAGCCGCTGGGCACCTTCTTCGCACCCACGCGCCGCAAGCTCAGCGCCCGCAAGCTCTGGCTGGCGATGACCATGCGCCTGGCCGGCACGCTGGTCATCGACGAAGGCGCCTGCAACGCGATCATCAAGCGCCGGGCCAGCCTGCTGCCATCCGGGGTGTGCAAGACCGAGGGCGGCTTCGCCCGTGGGGCACAGGTTCAGATCGTTGATCGAAACGGAGATATCGTCGGCCGCGGGCTTACCACCTACAGCGCCGCCGAGATAGACCAGATCAGGGGCCGGCGAAGCAACGAGATCGCACGCACCCTGGGCTACACCTACGGCGGCGAAGTCGTCCATCGTGACGATTTGGTCCTTATGCCAGCCGGCGACGGGGAGTGATAATGCCAGACACGACGCGCCAGTCGAGAATCGAAAGAACAGCCCGGCAAGCGGCCGACGCGGCGGCCCGTATAGCCTCGCTGGCTGCTGACAGCAAGAACGCGGTTCTGCACGCGGTCGCCCGGCGGCTCGACGCGCAGCGTGACCAGGTCCTGGAAGCCAACGCCCGGGACATGGAGACCTCCAGGCAGGCAGGCCTGCCGCAGGCCAAGCTGCGCCGTCTCGAACTGACCTCCGCTGGCATCGACCAGATGATCGATGGTGTACGCCAGGTGGCCGGCCTGCCCGATCCCGTCGGCGCCATCACCAAGGACTACCACGCCGATAGCGGGCTGCACGTGCGGAAGGTCCGCGCCCCCATCGGCGTCATCGCCATGATCTACGAAGCCCGCCCCAACGTCACCGTGGATGCCTTTGCGCTCTGCTTCAAAGCCGGCAACGCCTGCCTGCTGAAGGGCGGGCGGGAGGCATCAGCCTCCAACGAGGCGCTGGCATCCCTGATTCGCGAGGCGCTGATCGAGCACCATCTCCCCGAAGGCACCATCGCCGCGCTTACCGCCACCAGCCGGGTTGACATACAGACCCTGCTCACGCTGGACCAGTACGTCGATCTGGTGATTCCGCGGGGCGGCACGGAGTTGAT
>JANQGB010000760.1 GCA_028277545.1 Phycisphaerae bacterium
GACGGACCACGTGCTCATCGAACAGTGCGACGTGGTCTATCACCTGGCGGCGGCGGTCGGCGTCCAGCTCATCGTCGATCAGCCGGTGCACACCATCGAGACCAACATCCACGGCAGCGAGGTCGTGCTGGGTGTGGCCAACAAATTCCGCAAGCGAATCCTGATCGCCTCCACCAGCGAGGTATACGGCAAGAGCGAGAACGTGCCCTTCCGCGAGGACGACGACACCGTCCTGGGCTCGACCCGCTACTCGCGCTGGTCGTATGCCTGCTCGAAGGCCATCGACGAGTTCCTGGGGCTGGCCTACCACGACCAGTACGAGCTTCCGGTGGTGGTTACCCGGCTGTTTAACACGGTGGGCCCCCGGCAGACCGGCCAGTACGGCATGGTCATCCCGCGCTTCGTCGAGCGGGCCCTGCGCAACGAGCCCATCCTGATCTACGGCACCGGTCAGCAGAGCCGCTGCTTCGGCTACGTCGGAGACGTGGTGGAGGGCCTGATCGCCCTGATGAACACGCCGGAGGCGGCCGGCCGGGTGTACAACGTAGGCTCCACCCAGGAGATCACCATCGAGGGCCTGGCCGACCGCATCATCGAGCTGTCCGGCAGCAAGAGCGAGAAGAAGCACCTCTCCTACGAAGAAGCCTACGGCCGGCCCTTCGACGACATGATGCGCCGCGTCCCCTGCCTGGACCGAGTAAGAGAGGCCGTCGGCTACGAACCCAAGACCGACCTGACCCAGATCTTGAAGCTGGTCATAGCCGAGAAACGCGAGCAACTGGCCGCCAACGGCTGACTGCCGTGCAATGCCACTGAGCACCACATCAAGGTTAACGAACGGTAAGCGTGCAGTGTCTGCCCGGCGGACCAGAAGGTCAGGCGCGAGTGGGTAGGGTCCGCTTGGCGGACCACAAGGTCAGACGGCGCGGGTGCCCCATCTCTTGCGCAGCAAGGGGTGGGGAATCGGCAAGTCCGTCTGGCCTGTGACATTGATACGACACCCGATGTGGCACCAAGATTACATCTGGAGTACATGTGGCCCGTGGAGTACATGTGGCACCGGCATCTTGCCGGTGCAAGCACAGGCTGGAAGCCTGTGCCACATGCTCACCGGCAAGATGCCGGTGCCACAGGATGTCCTTGCCCGCTGCCCTGAGCTTCAGGCGACGCCGTACACGAACCAGGCCTCGCTTCAGCCAACGAGGTCCTTGAGCCAGCCCGACGGATTGGTGACCAGCAGGGTGTCGCCGGTGATCTTGCGGGCGATGCGGCACACCAGTATCCGCCGCTTCGCCTCGATCAGATCGGCGGTTGCGTGGAGCCGGTCGATCATCTCGGTCGAAGGGTTGGAGGTCAGCTTGAATTCGACGGCCCAGCGCTCGTCGCCCCAGTCCAGCACCAGGTCGAGTCCGAAGCCGTCCGACGTTCGGAAGAAGAAGCTACGGGCCTGCCTGCCCGCGGCCGCCAGCGTCGCCAAGGTCTGCTCCAGTATGAACCCCTCCCAACTCGCCCCGAGCCAGGGCTGACGATAGAGGTGCTCCAGGGTCCCCACACCCATCAGGGCGTGGAGCAGGCCGCTGTCACGCCAGAAGACGCGTGGTCGCTTGACGAGTCGCTTCTTGACGTTGGCGAAGAACGGTTGCAGCCGGCGGATAAGGAAGGCGCCCTCCAGGTAGTCGCAGTAGCGCACGACCGTCTTATGGTCCAGAGCCAAACTGGCGCCGAGTTGCGAAGCGTTGAGCGGCTGGCCGTGCAGGGCGGCCAGCATGTGCAGGAGCCTCTGTGTCTGTTGAGCCCTGGCGGGAAGGCCCCAACTGGGCAGGTCCCGAGTGATCAGCATGTCGAGGTAATTCTGCTGCCAGACCGGGAACATCTCCGGATCGAGTATGCCGCCGTCGGGGTAGCCGCCGCAGAGCCAGAGGTCATCCATCTGGCGAACCTTCAACTCGGGCAGGATAAACGGACTCATGCGTATCAGCCCGAGCCGGCCAGCCAGGGATTCCGAGACTCCCGCCATCAATGAGGGCGACACCGACCCCAGAATCAGGAAGCGCCCCTTGCGCCGGCGATCGGCGTCGATCGTGCCGCGAAGCCGAGTGAAGACCCAGGGAGCGTGCTGGGCTTCGTCAAGCACGATCAGCTTGTCACCGGACGT
>JANQGB010000867.1 GCA_028277545.1 Phycisphaerae bacterium
GCTGAAGCGGGCTCGGGTGAAACGGCGGCCGCCGAAACCCGGCATGAATGCCGGGTTAACGAGCCCTAGTAGAACACGCGCGAGCCCGCTTCAGCGGGGTTCTCGATGCCAGTCTTCAGATACTGCGGGCGTGCCATCGATGCGTCTGTGATAGACTGTCACGGGCGAGGGGTAAACCCACTCCACGAGAAGCCCGCTGAAGCGGGCTCAGGTGAACCAGCCGGCCTTCAAAACCCGGCATGAATGCCGGGCCTAGCGCCTGGGCCACGCCACGCTCGCGCCAAATGCGCTCAATGCCACGTGCCGGCAGTTCGGCGTGTAGGGTCCGCTGTGCGGACCATGTTGGGGGAGGATGATCACCGCCAAATCGGGCCGCATCGCGGACCCTGCCCTGGCTGCCTCGTCGGTCCGCAGAGCGGACCCTACCCGGGTCGGGCAACGGGAGCCCTACCCGGGTTCAGCCACGCGGACCACAGACAACGACTTTCCCTCAGGCGCCTGAATGCGCAGGTCGAAGCCCCAGTCGCCGCCTAGCTGGTCTATCTTGATGAGCACCTGGTTGGGCCCCTTCTTGAGCTTAACCGGGAAGGTGAATGCCCCCTCGAAGAGGCCTCTGGGCTTCTCGTAGGCGTGGACCTCGGTGCCGTTGACCCAGACGATGACGCCGTCGTCGTGCCGCATAACGAAATCGACCGTGGCCTCCTCGGCGGAGTGCAGGACGGTCTGGGCGAAGGCGGTTCGGTCTTTTCCGCCGAAGATGCGATAGAGGCTGACTACCGAGGCGCCGTCGTGGTCATGCCGCCCTACCTCGACCTGCTGCCAGGTAACCGGCTTGCCGCCCAGGCCGGTGTAGGTGGCGTCCAGGCTGGCGTCTGACTCCGGGGCCAGTTCTTCGGCCCTGGGACCCTTGCCTCCGGCGAACGGGCCGGCCAGCCACCACTTGTTCACGTAGGAGCTGTTCCACTCGAACTTGCGGGTCAGCCGGAGAGGATGGTCCGCCCAGTTCAGTTCGACGATCACCCGTCCACGGAGGGCGTGCAGCCTGTCCGCCTCGATGGGAAGCCTGAAGGCTAAGCGCTGCCGACCAGGTTTCTCAAAGGTGATTGCCTGCGGCCCGAGAGCCTTGGATGACCCTGGCGCCGGCAGCTTGAGCGTCACCTTTCCCGTCACGGAGCCGGACGGTGGCAACTGCGTCAGCCACATGTCACCGCTGACGGCCACGTGCGTGTCATCGGCCGGTGCGACGTCCAGGCGCAGGGCCGCCCCCAGCATGGCCTCGATGCCCAGGGCACTGGCACCTCCCGGGAGGTTGTTGGCATACTCCAGGTGATCGCGCGCGATGGCGGCGTTCCACTCGTCAACCTTGCTCCAGCGTTGCTCGGCGTCGTGGCTCTTCAGGAAGGCCTCGAGCCGCGGCATTTGCGGGATGCCGCCGTCCTTCTCGACGCCCAGTTGCCGCCAGCAGTCCACCGCCCGGGCGATTGTCTCGTGCGAGGCACGGACGCCCGCCAGGCGATCGGGCGGCGCTTCGACCGGCGTAACGCGAACCTCGGTGTAGGCGCTCAGGTCGCGCTCCGGGAGGCGCACCGTGAACGTCAGCGACCCAACATCATAGATCCAGCGTGGACCCGGCGCTCCGGAACCAGCGGGCTGGACCTCCTGGCCGTCCACCGTCACGGTGGCGGGCTGGAGAACCGAGCCGGCCTCGATCAGCACTGTCCTTTGCGACGGCATCCCCCGGTAGGCGCCCTCGACGGGATGGATCACCACCTCAAAAGCCCCGGTCTGTTCGTCCGGGGTGTAGGTCAGACGCGTGCGGGCAGATCCGCCGGGCTCCCTGAATGCTGAGGACTCGCCGTCATCCTCGTAAAGGACGGTCTCTCCGGGGACACCCGGGTAGACCCGGACAACGAGCAGGTCTATGGGGTTGTTGGCATTGAGCCTGCCCGACGCCTGCATGGGGATCGGCCGACCGCCGCGCACGAACACGGGAATGCGATCCAGGGTCGGTTTGACCAGCAGGTTGGCCGGGCCTGCGTAGCTCACGTTGGTGATGGGATCGTACCACTCGCCCTTGGGTAGCCAGACCTCGACATCGGCGATCTTGCCCTGGCCTCGGCCCGGATCGACCGCCGGCGCGACAATGATGTCATCGCCGTAGTAGTACTGGCCGGGATGCTGGTAGGCCCGCGGGTCGTCCGGGTGATGCACGTACATAGGCCGGGTCAGCGGCATGCCGGTGTCGTAGGTCTTGCGGGCCATGGTGTAGGTGTAGGGCAGCAGCCGGTAACGCAGGTCATAGGCAGCGTGGGC
>JANQGB010000963.1 GCA_028277545.1 Phycisphaerae bacterium
GCGTGGAGGTGATCATAGGCCAACGCCCGGGGACGAGTTTCGACCGGGCCATAGCCGATGGCTTCGAGGTGCTGCCGGCGGCGGACGCGGCTCGTCGCAGCCGGCTGGCTGTGTTGTCACTGCCTGATGAGACAGCCGCGTCCGTTTATCAGGCGGACATCGCCAACGCACTGTCACCGGGTCAGACTCTGGGCTTCGTACACGGGTTCAACATCCGCTACGGTTTCATTGATCCGCCGGCCGGCGTGGACGTGGTCATGGTCGCGCCCAAGGGTCCGGGCACGCTGCTGCGGTCTCTCTATCTCGAAGGCAAGGGCCTGCCTGCATTGCTGGCCGTCGAGCGTGACCATTCGGGGACTGCCGAGGCGGTGGCACTGGCCTGGGCCAACGGCATCGGCGCCCAGCGGGCGGCCATAATAGAGACCACCTTCGCCGCCGAGACCGAGACCGACCTGTTCGGCGAGCAGGTCGTGCTCTGCGGCGGAGTGAGCACCCTGTGCCAGGCCGCCTTCGAGACGCTGGTCGAAGCGGGCTACGAGCCGGAGTTCGCCTACCTGGAGTGCGTCCACGAGCTGAAGCAGGTCGTCGATCTGATCTACGAGGCCGGCCTGAGCGCCATGCGGGCCCGAATATCCAACACTGCCGAGTACGGTGACGTCACCCGCGGCCCGCGCATCATTAACCAGCAAACGCGACAGGAAATGGCATCCATCCTGGCCGAGATCCGCAGCGGGTCGTTCGCCAGCGAGTGGATCGCGGAGGCACGCGGCGGCTTGAGGACGCTCCAACGGCTCCGAAACGCCGGCGCCGAATCCGACCTGGAGCAGGCCGGCCTGGCTGTCCGACGGCTCATGCCCTGGCTCGTGAAGCAAGACTGACACGTCTCGTTGCCGATACTGCCATAATTCGTCACCCCCGTCACCCCCTCCGTCCAATCTGGCTCATGCGCCGGAACCCGGGCAACCGATAAGACTGGAATCGGTCGGGAAGCTGGCAACTTTGTGACTCCGGCCTGGCCAATGCGCCGCCGGTTCTGAATCAGGAGGACCACCATGCCTGAAGCTCCGTACGCCACTGTCGCGCCAGACATCGAGACGCTGTTCGGTCCGCCACCCGATACCGGCAACTTGCCCGCCGAGCGGCATCCAGTACCGCTGAAACTGCGGAGCGTGTGCCTGCTGTTTGCCGTCCTGATCTTCGGCTATCACGCCAGCAATGCGCTCGCCGAGGTAGTCGAGGGTTCGGTTAGTGACGACGTCGTCTACGTCCACTGGGAATACGACCTCGAACAGGGCACTGGCAGCCTCCTCATTCGCAATCTGGGGCTATCGTTGCAGTTCGAGGACGAGCAGCTCTATCTGACCGGATTGCTGCCATCGGGCACCCAGTACCTCTCCTACGATTCCGAGATCGTCTCGGTGGATCCGTGCATAAGTGCCGCCCCAGGCGTGTCTTACGTGTTCGCCAAGCTGCCTCCCCAGGAGGAGGCGACCATCTACGTCCACTTCTCAACCGCCAACCAGGAGTTGAAAGTCTCTCAATCAGAATACGGTCGTGGCTACGTCGTCGAGGCCAGTGGAGCCGGCTGCTTCGTCTTCCCTGCTGGCGGCCTGCAGAACTTCGTAGCGGTCAGACCCATCGAGGCCGCCGCGGCCGCAGACCTCGACCAGGACGGCGACGTCGATCTGCAGGACTTCCGCCTGTTCCAGGAGCAGTTTACGGGCCCACTCCCGCTCTAGAGGCGGGTTGAAGGTGGTTTCGTCGAGTGTGTCCGATCCGACAATCTTCCTCCGGCCAAGGAGCGCTACCGTGAGATACAGCAGTTGTGCATACGTACTAGGCGTCGCTCTGGCGACTACCGCTACCGTGGCTCAGGGCCGACTCGACCCCGTTCTGCATGTGGACGCGGATGCCACCGGGCCGCTCCACGATGGATCGAGTTGGTGCCAGGCCTTTCTGACCCTGGGCCACGCGGACGGTCGTGCCGGCGGTTGCTGCCGCCAGCGCCTGGTCGAGGGTCAGAAAGGCC
>JANQGB010000995.1 GCA_028277545.1 Phycisphaerae bacterium
CTGACCAAGTGTTGGCGCCGGGTGAGAAAGGCTGCCAGGAAGACCACCAATACCACTTTGACCAGTTCGGAGGGCTGGAATCCCAGTCCGTACTGCGGCGGGCCGAAGTGCAGCCATCGCCGGGCACCGTGACGCTCGACACCGACCCCGGGTATCAGCACGGCCGCGAGACAGAGAACCGTCGCCAGAAGCAAGAGCGCGGCCGGCTGGAACCAACGGTCCTCCCGCCACCGCAGCACGCGGTAGCCGCCGCGCAGAACAACCCATAGCGTGATCAGGCCGCCGGCGCTGAAGATCGCCTGCCGTCCAACCGTTGTTTGCCAGAACGCGTCGCGGAGAATAGGCCTGTCCAGACTCGCCGAGGCCGACGCAATCGCAACCAGGCCAACCGCCATCAGGGCGGCGGACGCCAGGATGATGCCGGTGGCAGTCGATTGGGCTTTGGGCTCGGTGGGGGGCATGCTCGTCTTCCGTGACGCAGCGCCGGGGCGAACTTGCCCTGGCTCCCTACTACTTACCGCAACTTCAATGTCACCAGCGACAGGCCGGCGAACATGGCCGCCGCAATCCAGAACCGCACGACCGTCTGTGGCTCCGTCCACCCTTTCACATGGAAGTGGTGGTGGATCGGCGCGATCTGGAACAACCGTTTCCCGCCGGTACTCTTGAAATAACCGACCTGGAGTATCACCGAGATGGCCTCGATGACGAACACGCCGCCGGCGATGAACAGCATTAGCTCCTGTCGCGTGACGATGGCGACGTACCCGATCAGCCCGCCAAGTGGCAAAGACCCGGTGTCGCCCATAAAGACCCGCGCCGGATGGCAATTATACCACAGAAAACCGACGCTTGCACCGAGAATAGCTCCGCAGAGCACGGTCAGTTCACCACTCAGAGGTACGTGGGGCAGCAACAGCTTGCCCGCCGCTTCGATGTTGCCGACCAGGTAGGCGATGACCATGAAAACCGTGGCACAGATCGCGACGCATCCGGAAGCCAGCCCATCCATCCCGTCAGTCAGGTTGACCGCATTCGAGGTAAAGGTGATGACCAGCACCGTGATGGTCATGAAGGCGAAGACGCCGAGCGTGATGCCCTCCTTGTAAAAGGGCACCGCCAGAACGCGAAACGACTGAATCGTCTCAGTGTCGGACGCCCAACCCAGTACGGCAAAGTTCGTCTTGCCGTAGCCGAAGATGAAATAGCCCAGCAGTACGCCCAGGCCCGACTGGAATAGCAGTTTCTCGTAGCTCTTGAGGCCGTCGCGCGTCCCGCTTCGCCGGCCGGCTGTCAGTTTGAACCAGTCATCGATCGCTCCCAGGGCGCCCAACCAGATAAGGCAGGCCAGCCCCATCTGTACGTAGAAGTTCAGTGGATCGGCGAACAGCAGGGTGCCGGCTGCTATGGCGGCCAGGATGAGCAAGCCGCCCATCGTTGGGACCTTGTTCTTGTCGCGGGTCAACTCGTTGAGCGACGCATGGTCGAATTCGGGGCGGTCCCCCAGCTTGTAGCGGATCAACTGGCGAATGAACTTCGGCAAGGCGAAGAGCATCAGAAGGAAGCAGAACAGCGCTGCGCAGACGCCCCTGAAGAGCACGTTCTCATGAGCGTAGTGCTCGCCGCCGGCCAGGGCCATGAACAGGTGATACAACATCTGTACGTCTCTGCCGCCGCTTTCCCTCTTGCGCCGCCGGTCAGGGTCAGCCGGGTCGCACGCCGCTGGCTTCGATCTGAGAACCAGCGCTCACGGCAACGGTTCCGGTGAGGGCGTCAACCACCCGTTCCATCGCCATGGCCCGCGATCCCTTTACCAGAACCACGTCACCCGGATTAAGCCATTCCGCCACCGCGTCAGCGGCGGCTTGGCTGTCGCCGTGAACCAGCGTCGCCACAGCCGGGTTGGCCCTTCGGG
>JANQGB010001036.1 GCA_028277545.1 Phycisphaerae bacterium
CGTCGTGATCCCACTTCCAGCAGCGGATGCCGGCGGCCTGGAAGTCGTTGTGCAGCCGCGTGGCGAAGGCCTCATCGTCGGTCGAGTAGCTGATGAAGCAGGAGTAGGAACGGACGGGCCGGCCGGCAGTTACGCGGCAACGGTAGTGGGCGATCTCCTTATCCGGCAATCCGCAGCCGCTGAGAAAGGCCTCCGGAAGGTCTTCCTTGCAGTTCAGGATGGAATGGACGTCGATGACAGAAGCACACAGATGACGGACGCTTGATAAGCCTATGGCCTTCGACAAGTCGCAGGCAAACACCGTCTCACCCACGTAGGCACGCCGGAGAACGGCCCCGGAGAGGTTGGCCTTGTAGAGGTTGGCGTACAGAAGGATGGCCTCGCGAAGCTCGGCTCCAGTAAGGTCGGCCCCGGACAGGTCGGCCCCGGCAAGATCGGCCTGGGAAAGTCCAGCCTCACTCAGGTTGGCCTGGCAAACTTTGGCCCTGCTAAGGTCGGCGGAGGTAAGATTGGCCTTGACAAGTATGGCTTGCGAAAGGCTGGCCCGGGAAAGGTCGGCCCCGGAGAGGTTGGCCCCGGAGAGATTGGCTGCGTCAAGTGCGGTCTCAGATAGCTTGGCCCCCGCAAGATCGGCCCCGGAGAGTTTGGCACCGGCAAGTATGGCCCCGGACAGGTTGACCCCGGTAAGATCCGTCCCGGTAAGGGCGGCTCTGACAAGGTAGGCCTGGGAAAGGTCGGCCCCGGTAAGGCCGGCCCCGCAGAGGTAGGCCCGGGAAAGGATGGCCGCGGCAAGGTCGGCCCCGCAGAGGTTGGCCTCGGATAGGTCGACCCGTGTAAGGTTGGCCCCGCAGAGGTTGGCCTTGGAAAGGTCGGCACGGGAAAGGTTGGCCCCGCAGAGGATGGCATCGGACAAGTTGGCCCGGGAAAGGTCGGCTTCGGAAAGATCGGCCTCGGAAAGGTCGGCCTCGGACAGGTCGGGAATGGGCTCGTTCGCCTTGCACAGGCGTTTCCACTCGGCAACTCCGTCCGCACCACCGCGCAGAAGTTCCAGGGCTGTGCCTCGGTCCATGGGTGTCAGCCTCTTCAGGAGATGACCTCCGGAGCAATACTCTACTTCCGCGGGGGTGGTGGGGGCAAGGGTCCAAAGCGAGCTTTTACACATCCGGCGATCGAAACTTTCTGTAACCTCTTGCGTTTCCGTGCGTCTAAAGGACTGAACGTGTACAGGGTGACTCATGGCACTGCCTGCTGTGCTGGCGCAGTGGAACTGACACAGCAGCAGGTGGCGGAGGTGGAACGATGGCGAGAATCAGCTCACTGGTCGCGTTGATGTTCTCATCGGGCTTCGCAGTTGCAGGCGATGCAACCAGCAAGACATTTGGCGCTTCCGAAGCGACACAGCCAGAAGTGGCAGAGTCCGGACAGGATGCAGAATCCGACGTCAAAGACGTCAAGGAAGCCTTCTCAGCACTGGAGAGCGCTTCCGATTGGCGTCAACGTAGGGACGCAGCCAAACGGTTGGTGGAACTCGGTGATAGTGCTCTATCCGCAATTCGGCGTGGGGCCAAGGACCACACCGCTAAGGAAGTCCGCGAACACTGCTTCACACTGCTTATCGAGCACTTTCCCGCTGATGAACAGGCTCGTGAGGTGATGTTCGAGCAAGGCCTCTCCGACAACTTGCCGCGCATCCGCTATATTTGTGCCTTCAGCCTCGGTGACCTCAAGGTGCACGAAGCTCATCGCAGGCTGCGGCACGTGATGGACGATCCTGCCGAAGACGAACTCACTCGATACGCTGCCGCGAAGTCACTGGCTCAGCTTGGCGAGCAGGATGTGATCGCGTTTCTTTACGATGGACTCGGCAGCGATCATTACATGTACCGCTACGTTTCGAACTTGGGCATCGAGGCTCTTTCGGGCAAGGACCTCAATGATTTTGACTACGACTATAGCGAAGGCGTTTTTGTCAGCGGGGGTGTCGAGGCCAAGGGACCGCGCCGTCCAATCGAAGACAACGAGGCCCGAGTATCTCGTTACCGCGCCATGGTGAGCTATTTTCGTTGGCTGCGTGACGCCCATCCCGAGTTGTTCAAGCATGTTGCCGGTAAATCTTGGTAAGTCAGTCGAATCCAAGTGCTCAGCGCAACCGCCCATCACGCAACGCTCAGCGTGTACTGCCCGTCCGGCTCGTGCCAGTTGGTGACGATCAGCACGTCCTCCTCAGCAACCAGGACCCCGTCGCGATCCAGGTACGCGTTGGCCCAGGTCCGCGGCTGACTGCTCTGGGTGGCGTCTGCGGTACCGTTGTTCCGGCAGGCGATGGTGATGGCAACGCCGCCGCGCTTGGTGTGGTTGGGATAGAACGTCGCCTCGTGGTTGGTGAAGCTGGAGACGATGAACTCGCCTTAGATGGTCAACACGCCGCCGTCGGCGCTGACGGTTGGTGTGGCCGCCGAGGCGGCCTGAATGACGTTGTTGCCGCCGGCCTGGTCCCAGCTGGTGAAGATCACCTCCGGCCCCAGGAAGACCTGGGTAGTGGTGCTCTGATCGCTCACGGAGAGGTCGCCAATGGTGGAGGTCTCACCGGGCTTGTCGATGGCAATGCCCACACCGCCCGGGGCAGAGCGCACGAAGACGTCGGTGCTGACGCTGTTGGCCAGGATCCGCACCGCCGGCCGCCCGAGTTCCGAGGCGCTGTTGGCGGTGCCGTGGATCTCCACCTGGGCGGCCGTGCTGCCCAGGTCGATCAGGAAGCGGGACGTGCCGCTGGGCTGACCAGGTCCGACGTGCTGGCCGATCTGGACCGGCCCGTTGCTGCCGTTGACCCTGATCTGCAGGTAGCAGTCGCGGTACTCCGCGGCCGTGCTGTCGTAG
>JANQGB010001154.1 GCA_028277545.1 Phycisphaerae bacterium
CCCGTCTGGGCGCCGCCCTTGGCCCAGCGGTATTGCTGTGCTTTGAAGGCCTCCATCTCCGGCGGAAGCTCGGCGGCCGAACTGAGGTCCGGCAGGAAGAGAAACTTCCAGCCCTTGAGCTGGGCCCGGTAGGACAAGTCCAGGTCCTCGGTGAGCGTATCGTGCTGCCACCCCCCGGCATCGCGGATACATTCCGCCCGCCACAGGCCCGCCGTCCCGTTGAAGCTCATGAACCGGCCCGACCGGCTGCGAGCCCCGTGCTCGATGACGAAGTGGCCGTCCAGCAGGACGGCCTGCGTCTTGGTCAGCAGCGAGTGATCGCGGTTGATGTGCTCCCACCGCGCCTGAACCATGCCCACCTGCTGGTCCGTGAAGTGGTGAATGGTCTCCCGGAGTATGTTGGCCGGCGGTAGGAAGTCCGCGTCGAAGATGCAGACGAACTCGCCCTTGGCCACCTCGAGCCCGGCCTCCAGGGCCCCGGCCTTGAAGCCTTCGCGATTGGTCCGGTGTCGATAGACGATATCGTGCCCCGCGGCGGACATCCGCTCCACGGTTTCGCGGGCGATTTCCACCGTGTCATCCGTCGAGTCGTCCAGCACCTGGATCTCGAGCAGCTCCCGAGGATAGTCGATGCCGCAGGCCAGCTCGATGACTCGGCGGGCAACATAGCGCTCGTTGTACATCGGCAACTGCACAGTGACCCGCGGGAGTCTCTCAAAACGCTCGGTGACACGCGGCTTGTTGCGCCGATGCTTGTAGTAGAGATAGACCAGGTGATAGCGGTGCAGTCCGTAGACACACACCATGGCAAATACGAATATGTACAGGACCAACAGGATGTCCGCCACGTCGTCCCAACCCAAAGAGCTGCCGAATTTCCCCGGACCCGCCGCGCCGCGGTGCCGGGTCGTCGTTAGAGCCAACCTCCTGGCGTCCAGTAGATTGTACCAGCCGGCATGTCTGACGCAATTACGACTTGGCAAAACCGCGGCAGGTTCAGCAGCGCCTACCGGGCACTACGGTCCGCCGTGCGGACCGCTTCGAGCGGTAGGTTCCGCTCCGCAGACCGCCGGGAGAGCGGTAGGGTCCGCTGTGCGGACCGTTTCGAGTGGGAGAAACTTCACGGCGTCCGATCCGCGGAGCAGCCCCTGCCGTCTGGTCTCCACGGTCGACCCTGCCCCCACCAGCCAAGATGCAACCCTAGCCCGCCAGAACGTCGCGATACCTGGCCAGAATCTGGTCCGCCCGGCCCTCCGGATAGGCCTGAGGACGCCACCGATATCCCAGGCCGTCCCCGGTCGATCGCGGAATCAGGTGGAAGTGAACGTGCGTGACCTCCTGCCCGGCCGCCGAACCGTTATTCTGTAAAAGGTTGTAACCTGCCGCCCCCGTAACCTCGACCAGAGCCCGGCCCAAGCCCGGTAGTTCGCGGCTGAGTTGGGCCAGCTCCTCGGGTGGCATGTCTTCCATCCTGGTGTAATGCTTCACTGGAATGACCAGCAGGTGTCCCTCGGACAGCGGTCCGATGTCCAGAAACGCCTGGCAGGCTTCAGTCCGCAGCACGGTGGCCGACGGAATCTCGCCCGCTACGATCTTGCAGAAGACGCAGTTCGGCTCTGCCGCCATGACATCGTCCTCCCGGATAGCGTGTGGCCAGAATGAAAACTGCCGGGCACCGTTCGGGCGGCCCGGCAGAAGTGGTCATCGCGGTTACTCTGGCTCCGTAGAGCCGCACTGGCAGCGATCAGGTGTCGCCGCTCTCTTCACCACCGTCTGCCGGGCTGGCGGACTCTTCGGCCGGCGCCGGTTCGGCAGGCTTGTCCTCGACCTTCTTGCGGGCCGCGCCCTTGCTGGCCTTGATCGCCGCCGCGTAACGCGCGTCCGCCCGCTTGCGCCGGGCGGTCTTGCCCGGCTTGGTCACGCTACCGGGCCCGGTCTCGTCCCCCACGAGCTGCACGATGGCCTGCTCGCCGTGATCGCCCAGCCTACGCTCGGCCAGCCGAATCACCCGCGTGTATCCGCCGTTGCGGTCCTCATACGTCGCCGCGATCGTGTTGATGAGACGATAGGCCACCGATTCGCCGGTGAAGGTCAGTTTGCCCTTGGCTTCTCCAGTGCGGTAGCGCCGGCCGCTGGGGGCTCGCAAAACCCGCCGCCGTCTGGTGTCCGACATCATGTCGTACGCCTCGCGGTGTTCGGCCGGGATGAGCGACCGATCCGTCAGCAGCTTATGGATCTGACGCCGGGCGGTGATGCTGCCTTGACGTGACTTCTTGGCCAGCGTGATCAACCGTTCCGCAAACGGCTGCAGATCCTTGGCTTTCTGGATCGTCGTGCGGACCTGCCCGTGCTCGAACAGACTCTGCGCCAGGTTCCGCTGCATGGCCCGTCGGTGTGCCGAGGTCCGATTGAGTTTTCTGTGTGGGATTCGGTGTCGCATTACTGTATTACACCCGTTGTTCGGTTCCTATTGCGTCATTCCGCCGTCGAACCCTGTTGCACCGGCATGGATACGGCGTCCGGCGGCGATGCCGCGGGCGGTTCCGGCGCGGGGTCGTTCAATGTCATTCCCAAGGCCAGGCCTTGCTCGGCCAGCTTGCGGCGCACCTCGCGAAGCGAGGTCCTGCCGAAACTCCGCAGCCGCAACAGGTCCGACTCGGTCCGCGAGGCAAGCTGCCCCAGCGTGGTCAGCCGGGCGGACTCCAGGCAGTTGCTGGCCCGTACACTGAGGCCCAGCGTGGAGATCGGCAGGTTCCACTTCTGCTGCCGCTCGCTGTCCACCATGGGTGTCTCCGCCTCGGTGATCGTGGTCCCCTCAGCGACCGTCTCTTCACCCAGGCTGTGGTACATCACGAATGGGTTGAGGTGTTTGCGGAGAATCTTGGCCGCCTCAACGAGAACGTCCTCCGGCAAAATCGTGCCCCGGGTCCACACCTCCAGGATCAGTCGGTCGTAGTTGGTGCGCTGCCCGACACGCGTGTCCTCGGTGCGATACCGCACCCGCAACACGGGCGAGAAGATCGAATCGACCGGTATAACGCCTACTTCCTGGTCCGGCTTGAGGTTCTCTTCGGCGCTGGCGTACCCGCGACCGGTGGTGACCGTCATCTCCATGTTGAACGAGGCGTCATCCGTCAGCGTGCAAATGACCAGATCGGGGTTGACCACCTCCAACGCCGGATCTGCCTCGATGTCCCCGGCGCGAACTTCGCCCGCCGAGGTGCGCGACACCCGCATGGTCTTGGGTTCATCGCTGGTGCTGCGCACAACGATGTTCTTGACGTTCAGGATGATATCCGTGACGTCTTCCAGAACGCCTGGGATACTGGTGAACTCATGGGGAGCCTCGGTGATCTTCACCGAGGTCACAGCCGCGCCCTCCAGGCTGGACAGCAGAATCCGCCGTAGCGAGTTGCCTACCGTGGTTCCAAATCCCCGCTCGAACGGCTCGATGCTGAATCGCCCGTAGGTCTCGGTTGATACTTCCCCGTCCCGCTCTACCTTGCTGGGCAGTTCCAAACCGCGCCATCTGATACGCATCGGGTTTGACCTCCTTGCGGATCCTGTTGAGATCGTCGCTCGGCCCGGGGGCCGCGTACGGCTCCAACTAGCGACTGCACGCCTCGATGATCAGCTGCGTTTCCACCGGAATCTGTACATCCTCCGGCGTGGGTAGCGCTGTGATGGTCGCTTCCAATTGCTCGGCGTTCAGGTCCAGCCAAGGCTGCACCGGCGGGCCTCCCTCGCCCAACGTCGCCCGGATAAACTTCTGGCTCTTGGCTCTCGGGTTGATGGAAAGTTTGTCCCCCTTCTTGACCAGGTACCCTGGCCGGTTCAATGCCCGGCCGTTGACGTGAATGTGCCCGTGAACGATCGCCTGGCGGGCGGCTTTGTGTGACGGGGCGAACCCCAGCTTCCAGACCGCGTTGTCCAGTCGACGCTCCAGGATCGACAACAAAGCGTCGCCCGTGTTGATGCGGGCCCGCTCGGCCATTCCGAAGTATAGCTTGAACTGCTTCTCAAACACGCCGTAGTAGCGTTTGACCTTCTGCTTCTCACGCAGCCGGACGCCGTAGTTGCTCGGCTTGCGGCGGCGCCAGGCGTGCATCCCCGGCGGGAAGTTGCGCCACTGACGCTCCATGGGGCACTTGGCCGTCTCGCAACGGATGCCCTTGAGCATCAGCTTCACGCCCTCGCGACGACAAAGCCGACAGGAAGGTCCAATGTATCGAGCCATGATTCGTCCTTCGTACGTACTTCCTAACTGCTCCGCCTCTTTGCAGGCGGCGATCTGCTCCGCCTAGACCCGGCGCTTCTTGGCCGGGCGGCAACCGTTGTGCGGCAGCGGCGTCACGTCCTCGATCGACTGAATGCGAATCCCGGACGCCTCCAGTGCCGTGATGGCCGACTCGCGACCAGACCCCGGCCCCTTGACCCGAACTTCGAGCTCCACCACCCCGTACTTCTTGGCTGCCCGGGCAGCCTGTTCGCCGGCGCGCTGGGCCGCAAAGGGCGTGCTCTTACGCGTGCCCTTGAAACCCGCCGTCCCAGCCGACGCCCAGCACAGCACCTCGCCGTTGGCGTCGGAGATGGTTACCAGCGTGTTGTTGAACGTCGCCTTGATGTGGGCGACGCCACGGGCCACGTTACGCCGGACTCGACGTTTGCCGCTCCTCTTAGCCACGATGCATCTCCTTCACGCCCTTCTTCCCGGCCACCGTCTTCTTCGGCCCCTTGCGAGTCCGAGCGTTCGTCCGGGTACGCTGCCCCCGAACCGGCAAACCGCGGCGGTGCCGCAAACCACGATAGCAGCCGATGTCCCGCAGGCGAGCGATGTTCGCCTGAACGGTGCGGCGAAGCTGCCCCTCGACCTGGTAGTTGCGGTCGATGATGCCCGCCAGCCGTGATACCTCGTCCTCGGTGAGGTTCTTGGCCTTGAGTTCCTCCTCGATGCGGGCTTCCTTGAGCACCTGCCGCGACACCGTCGGACCGATGCCGTAGATGTAGGTCAACGAAGTGACCACACGCTTGTCGGTCGGAATGTCGACACCTGCAATACGGGGCACGAGACCGCTCCTTAACCTTGACGCTGCTTGTGACGCTTGTTTGTGCAGATCACCCGCACTACGCCTTTACGTTTGACGACCTGACAGTTCTCGCAGATCCGGCGTACGCTCGCACGCACCTTCATAGCACACCTCTGTAGACCCGCCTACGCGGACACGACGGCCGCCAGCCCCGGTCAGGCAGGCACCCGTCCGTCCGTCAGTATGTCGGCGCCGTCGGCGGTCACGGCTACCGAGTGCTCGTAGTGCGCGGCGTACTCACCGTCTTTGGTGGCAACCGTCCAACGCATCTTGCCGGCGTAGTTCACCTCCGGCTTACCCATATTAACCATAGGCTCGATCGCAAGCGTCATGCCCTCGACCAGCCGAAAGTCAGACTTGAGATTCCGCCGATCCACGTAGTTTGGAATCTTCGGCTCCTCGTGCATCTCACGGCCGATGCCGTGACCGACGAAATCCCGGACTACCGAGAATTTCTCGCCCTCGACATACTGTTGAATCTGCCCGGCGACCTCACTCCACATTCGTCCCGGGCGGATCTCCTCAATCGCCAGTCCCAGGGCCCGCTTGGTCACCTCCATCAGGTGCCGGGCGCCCGGACTCACCTCGCCGACTGCGAAGGTCCTGGCCGAGTCACCACAATAACCGCTTAGCCGCACACCGCAATCTACGCTGACGATGTCGCCGGCCTCCAGCCGGCGGTCCGACGGAATCCCGTGAACCACCTCGTCGTTGACGCTGGTACACAGCGCCGCCGGAAACGGAATCTTGGCCTGCGGGTTGGTCACCCCCTTGAACAAAGGGATCGCACCAGCCGCGGCGATCATCTCCTCCGCTGCGGTGTTCAGCTCCGCAGTCGTTATCCCGGGGGCCACTGTTCGGCCCACCTGGTCGAGCACGCCGCACACCAATGCGCCGGCAGCCCGCAGTAGTTCAATCTCGCGACGGCTCTTCAGGACGATGCCGCGATTCTGCTTCACCGTCATCGTCTCGCCGCCCCCGGATCGCCGCGGCCATCCGGTCCCTCACTCACCCGCCGACCCGAATCCACCGGCGCCCCCTCGGGCGACCGGCCGCGTGTTACGCCCGCGCGCCCTTGATGCGAGCTTCACCACCCAGGAATCCCTGGTAGTTACGCATTATCAGGTTGGCCTCGATTCGCTGCACGAGGTCCAGCGCCACGCTCACCACGATCAACAGCCCCGTTCCGCCCAGGAACGCGGATACCATAAACGGTATGTCCAGCCAGGCGGCGATGATTGTCGGCACGATAGCGATCAGCGCCAGGAAGGCCGCTCCGACGTACGTGATACGCTCCATCACCTTCTCGAGGTAGTCGGCCGTCCGCTTGCCGGGCCTGATCCCGGGGATAAAGCTCCCGTAGTCGCGCAGGTTGTTGGCCATCTCCTTCGGCTGGAACTGAACCGTCGTCCAGAAGTACGCGAAGAAGTAGACCAGCGCCACGTAGGCCACCACGTACAGGTACTGCCCGGGAAACAGCCAGGTCTGCAACGCCGCCCAGATGCCCCACTGGGTCAGGCTGAACAGCCAGTCGAAGATCATCCCCGGAAAGATCAGCAACGAACTGGCGAAGATGATCGGCATGACGCCGCCGTGGTTCACCCGCAGGGGCAGGTACTGCCGCTGGCCACCGTATACCCGGCGACCTCGCGTCTGCTTGGCCTGCTGGATGGGAATCCGCCGCTGGCCTTGGGTGATCAGGATAGCCCCCGCCACGACAGCCACGAAGGCCACGATCAGGAACAGTATCTTCGAGGGGTCCATGGTTTTGCCGGACGAACCGCCTAGCTTCCAGCCGGTGTTGCCGATCACGTACATGATGGCATTCGGCATCTGGGCAACGATCCCGGCCATGATGATCAGCGATATCCCGTTGCCTATGCCGTATTCGTCGATCTGCTCACCCAACCACATCAGGAATATGGTCCCGGTGGTCAGGGCTAACAGGCCCATCACTAAATACAGGAAAGAGTCGTTGAACGAGGGGTAGACCATCCCGCTGGTCTTCAGGTAGCGCATCCAGATCATGGCCTGGATCAGGCACAACCCCACCGTGGCGTAGCGGGTGTATTCGGTGATCTTGCGCCGGCCCGTCTCCCCTTCCTTCTGAAGTTTCTCAAGCGCGGGCACGACCGTGACCAGGAGCTGGAAAATAATCGATGCCGAGATGTAGGGCATGATTCCCAGACCGAAAATGGTCGACTGCTGCAGGTTGCCCCCGGTGAAGATCTGGAAGTATTCCGCCAGTTGTCCCAGCGGCCCACCACCCCTCATGCCGGCGGACATCGCCGCCTGGTCCACACCCGGAACCGGCACGTAGAACCCGATCCGGTAGATGGCCAGCAGCCCCAAGGTGAAAAGCACCTTGTTGCGCAGCTCGGGAATCTTGAAGATATTAAGGAACGTACGAAACATATCGAGTTCCGTTCAGTTCTCCGCAGCCTGGCCCCGGGTGACGGTCACCCTGGCCCGCTACAGCAGCTTGATCTCTCCGCCGGCCGCCTGAATCTTCTCGGCCGCCTGCTTGCTGAACTTGGCCGCTTCCACAGTCAGCTTCTTGGACAGCGCGCCGTCGCCCAGGATCTTGATGCCCTGCTTGAGGTCGCGAACCAGCCCGGCCTCGATCAGCAGTTGACCGGTCACATGCGTATCGGCCTCAAATCTCTCTTCCAGGTCACCGACGTTGACCACGTGGTAGCGGGTCTGGAAGTTGGCGTTGTTGAACCCGCGCTTGGGCAACCGCCGGAACAGCGGCATCTGTCCGCCCTCGGCGAAGCCGCGCTGTTTCCAGCCAGCACGTGACCCGCCGCCCTTGTGCCCGCGGCCGGCGGTCTTGCCCGAGCCGCTGCCCTGGCCGCGGCCGATCCGCTTGCGGCGCCGGTGGGCCCCGGCCAGCTTGGTGATTTCGGTGATATTCATCGCTTATCCTGCCAGCTTCACGCCGCGGAGACGCTCGATTTCCTTGGGATCGAACAGAGAAGCCAGGCCCTCGAAGGTTGCCCGGACCAGGTTCTTCGGACTGTTGGACCCATACGCCTTGGTCAACACGTCGTGTACGCCCGCGAGTTCCAGCACCGCTCGGGCGCTTCCACCGGCGATTACGCCTGTGCCCGGACTGGCCGGCACCAGTGCCACGCGGCTGGAGCCGTATCGCCCCACCACACGGTGAGGTAGCGTGCCGCCCGACAAGTTGATCTTCTTCAGGTTCCGGATGGCGATCTTGCGTGCCTTGTCCACCGCGGAGGGCACCTCCGTCGCCTTGCCGTAGCCGATCCCAACGCTGCCCTTGCGGTCACCGACGACCATCAGCGCCGCAAAACTGAAGCGCCGCCCGCCCTTGACCACGGTCGCACAACGGTAGATGTGAACAACGACCTCGTCGTACGGCGAATCCTCATGATCGCGCGGGGCACCACTGCCCTGGCGCTGGCCGCCACCTTCACGCCGGCCACCACCCTGCCGACCGCCGCCGCCCTGTCGACCGCCGCCACCCGGACCACCGCCGCCCGGACGACCGCCGCCAGGCTGCCCGCCGCCGCTACGAGGGGCAGTCGCCGGCTTTGCTGGCGCCTGGGGCTGCTGAGTCGGCTCGGGTTTGGGTTCCGATCCCGGTTGTGGTTCCGATGCCGCATCCGTCATGGTATTTCAATCCG
>JANQGB010001281.1 GCA_028277545.1 Phycisphaerae bacterium
GGTGCACCGTTAGGCTGTTGAACATCCGGTAGGAAATCCGGTCCTGCGAAAGAGTGCCGCCGTAACGGTTGTTGACCATCTGGATGGCTGCCCGGGAACAATACCAGCTACAGTGCTCGCACCGGGGAACGTGCGACCCGGCGGTCGGATGCTCAGCGTCCCACGGGCCGTTGGCGCCCGCGGCTTCCGAGCAACCGGGCCGTGTGTCAGTGTCGCCTCGTCGCGGACACTGGTTCCAGGTACATAGGAGATCGGTGTCTTTGTGCTGGATCACGGGGGAGAAGTTGGGCACGAACGCGAAGTCCACCGTTACGCCCCGCGCGCCCGCGTCCCAGATCTTCACGAAGCTCCACACGGCGTGCTCTTCCAGCAGGACGTCGGCGCCGTCGCGTACGCGAACTCGCCAGAAGTACTCGCCGTCCGGTAGGGCGTTGGTGACGCTGTATGACGTATCCGTCGTTGAGAGCGCGATCTCGGGTGAACTGAAATCGGCATCGTCATCGACGTCGAGTTCGTAGGCCGTGGCGCCCGGCAGTCCCGCCCACACCAGATCGGGAGCGGTCTCCTCCAGCAGGCCGCCCACGGCCGGGAGAATCTGGATCGGGTTTTCCGCACCAGTGCCCGAACCGGTCGTCTGGTAGGTTCCCCAGTCGAATTCCCGCCAGTCACTCGGTTCGTTGTTGTCGAAGCCGTCGGGTGTCAGGCCCAGCGTGGACAACTGGCCGTGATCGCTCAGATCCACGTGTTCGCCAGCGGTCCAGATACCAGCCCCGATCGCGTCGGCGTGTGCACCGCCGCCGGTGAAGTTGCCCGTGAGGGACCAGCCCAGGTAGTCAACGATCGTGACGCCGGTTGGGTCGCCGGGATAGAGCCCGCACTCATCTTCTTCAAAGGCGAAGATTCCGGCACCAGGACCCTGGGTAAAGTACGTTCCTTCGCCGTCGCTGAAGTCGGTGTCGTCTGTCCCCGTTCCGAACCGTACGGTCAGGAAGCCGCCGGCGGGCACGTTCAGAGCGGGAAGCGTGGCGATCGACGCGCCAGCGGCATTGGTCAATGTGTGACCGCCGACCGACTCCGCTGTTGAGACCGTGTTGTATAGCTCGACCGACACCAGGAGTGGCTCGCCCTGCGGGCTGTCACCGGACACGAACTGGACCTCGTTGATTCGCATGCCAGACTGTGCCCGGGCGGTAGCGGCGCTGGCCAGCAGCGCTGCCAGCATCACAATCGTCAGGAGGACCTTGGCAGGAGACCGCCGGCCCACCGTGTTCATCGCGAGATTATTGTGACTCATGATTGCACCTTGTTCCCGGTGGCAGATGGAGCGGACTATGGCGCGGAGAAGATTGTCTGGACGACCTTGAAATCGGCCAGGTCGATGTCGCCGTCTGGTTCATGGTCGAAGTGACCGCACCCAGGTGAGGAAGCCTGCTCTGGGCCCGCGAAGCAGGCGCTGAGAGCGCCAAAATCGTTCAGGTCCACATCGCCGTCCGCGTCTGAGTCGCCGAAGGACGTGACCGTGATAGTGGCATCAGCGACCGTCGAGGTCGCACCGCTGACCGACCCGCTGCCGGAGGCCGGCTCCG
>JANQGB010001415.1 GCA_028277545.1 Phycisphaerae bacterium
TAAAGATCATCACCCGAGGGTCTTCGAACATCGCCCGCCAGTCGTGCAGGTGCAGGCTGATGGCGAAGGCAACCGGGTCGCGCTCGACCACGTACAACGCGCAGCTATAGCCGAGAAACGTGTCCTTCGATGCCTCGTAAACGCGGCGAAAATAATGTCCCATCCCCAGCCCCTCGAAGAGGTAAGGGGCCGGCATCAAGACGCCCTCCTGATGCTGTAAAGGCTGCTGCAGGGCCCATGCTTTGTGATCCCGCAGCGCCGGCACCCATTGCCTGCGCCCCCCATCAGCGGCCTGAGCGATCTGGTAGTTTCCGTCGGTCGCACGAAAGAGTTCGTAGTGTGGCCGTGACGCGGTCCAGGCTTCTTCCACGCGACCGAACCGCGGGTCCTGCTTGAGTAGCACCGCCAGATTCCGCTTGAAACGCCCCTGGCAGGCCGCCCAGTCAACGCGCCCGGTGCCTTGACTCTGTATCGTGGCGCGAATCGCGTCCAGCTCCCCTGTTGGGGCACTCGCCGAATCCAGGCCGGCGAGTAACGCTGCGGCCGGCGCCCACAGCCCCAAGGCCGCGTAGGCCCGAATGGCCCGCGAGGCCCCCTGCGCCTCACCGCCGCCATCCATCGTGGCGATTGCGGCTTCAATCTCCGCATATGGGCTTACGCCAGGAGTCGAACCACCGGGCTGCTCGATACACGCTTGCGGCTTGGTCATGGGGTATTTCATCCGTTTTCAGGTTTATCGGGCCCGTTTGCGATTGCGGCTCACACGAACTCGATCCCACGACCGATATCGCCCTTATGGAGCCAGAGTCTGTAGACCTGTTGGACGGCAAACGCAGATCGGTCAATCCTGAAGCAAGGTTAACCTATTTTGACATAGAAGGTTCAGGCTCTCTGCCGTGTATCGCGACAACTGGCGATGCTCTCGAAATCTGCTGTCGCCAAGGCTCAAACTCGCGTGTAGAATGCCGGACCGACAACGAGCTGCCGTTCCCAGCCGCAACCAACCGACGGGACACGCTCGCTCAGGAGCCCGAGTGATGGCCATCATCGAGACGTCCGCCTTGCACAACACCAACCCTGCGCTCACCGGCTCGCTCGATGAGATGTTGACACGGGAGTGGTTGCTCACCGACGGCCTGGGCGGCTTTGCGGCCGGGACCGTCGCGGGCTGCCCGACTCGCAGGTACCACGGTTTGCTGGTGGCGCCAAAGCGTCCGCCGCTGGAAAGGTACCTCCTTTGGGCTGGTACGCTGGACACCGTGATGATGGGCCGGTCCCGAGTGCACCTCTCAACATTTGAATTCGACGGCGTGTTCCATCCCAGCGGCCACCAACTTCTGACCGGCTTCTCCATGGACACCGGTTGCCGTGATCCCTGGGTGGAGTTCACCTTCTCACATGAACAGTTCGAGGCCCGCAAGCGCATCACCATGTACACCGGGCGTCGCGCAGTCCGCGTGAGTTACGACATCCGCCGGAACAGCGGCGAACCGATGGTGCTAGAAGTCCAGCCGCTGTTGGCCTTGCGTGACTTCCACGGTATTCGCGAACAGGGCGCCAACCTGTGGGATCTCGACAGTGACGAAGACTCCGTGTGGGTCCACTCCTGCGAGAACCACGAAGTCACGCTGGCCTTGTTCCCCAGCAGCGGGCAGTTGACCTGGGAAGCCGACCCCGTGTGGTGGCGCAAGTTCCGCTATCGGGGCGAGGTGCACCGCGGGTTTGATGACGCGGAGGATCTTCAGGCCGCGGGCACCTTCCGCGCCCGCGGCAACGCTCAGTTGTCCTGCGAGATCACGGGTGTGGCCTTCGTCGGCAGCGTCGCTGCCGGGCGCAAGTATCTGGCCGCGAGCGTGGAACGCCCCGCCACGGTAGTGCCTCCGTCACTGCGCGACGATCCGTTTGCCACCCGACTGGCAACCGCTGCGGATCAATTCATTGTCCGCCGCGAGTCCGGCGGTACCCGCCACGGGCAGGCCACGATCCTGGCCGGCTACCCCTGGTTCGGCGACTGGGGGCGAGACAGCTTCATCGCCCTGGAAGGGCTGCTGCTCATACCAGAGCGTTACGACGAAGCCCGCCAGGTGCTGACTACCTTCGCCAGCGCTCAGAAGAACGGCCTGATCCCCAACCGCTTCGATGATTACGGTGACGAATGCGCCTACAACAGCGTGGACGCATCCTTGTGGTTCATACACGCCGCCGATGCCTACCTGCGGTATAGCGGCGACACTGCCAGTTGGGACGCTTTCCTGCTCGATGCCTGCCGCAACGTGATCGACGCGTTCTGCGCGGGCACCGAGTTCGACATCCGGGTGGACGGCAAGGGCCTACTCACCTGTGGCAGCCCTCAGACCCAGATCACCTGGATGTCGAACTCGGTGCCCGCGCAGAACGCGTCGATCACGTTGCGGCAGGCATCGAGCAGGAAAGCGT
>JANQGB010001451.1 GCA_028277545.1 Phycisphaerae bacterium
TAGCGGCAGCGTCTTGAGCCCGCGGTGAACCAGGAACGACTCGAACGGGGGCAACACGCCGCCGAGGTGGTTGAGCATCTTGCGAAACTCGCCGTATCGAGCCTCGTCTCGCACCACGATCATTCCGCCAACCACGTCGGCGTGCCCGTTGAGCGACTTGGTCAGGCTATGGACCACCACGTCCGCGCCCCACTTAAAGGGTTGCTGTAAAATAGGGCTCATGAAGGTGTTGTCCACCACCACCAGCGCTCCGCGGTCGTGGGCTATCCGGCAGACCGCCGACAAGTCCGTGATCGTCAGGGTCGGGTTGCCGGGGGTTTCGATGTACACGACCTTGGTATTGGGTCGCATGGCCTGCCCGAGGGCGTTCAGATCCGAAGAGTCCACGATGGTGCTCCCGACCCCGAAGCGCGGCAGGATGCTCTCGACCAGCACGCAGGTGGGGCCGTAGACGGCGTCGCCGCAGACGATGTGGTCGCCCTGGCTGAGCAGACCGGCCAGCGCCGTGTGGATGGCCGCCATCCCGCTGCCGCAGGCCAGGCCCGCATGACCACCCTCCAACGCCGCGACAGCCCGTTCCAGCGCCTGCGTCGTGGGATTCAGCATGCGCGAGTAGATGTAGCCGTCCTTGTCGCCCGCAAACACGGCGGCGCCCGATTCGGCGCTCTCGAACGCGAAGGTCGAGGTCTGGTAGATCGGCGGCACGACTGGAAGGTGCTCGTACTTGTCCACACCGGCGTGGACGGCCAGGGTCTCGGCGGCAACATCTTCGGGGTTCAGCATTGCGCGGTCCTCTTGCTCAACGACGAACTAGTGTAAATCCGGATTCTAAAAGTCGGCAATTCCCATGCCAACAGCCACGCCGGCCCGGAAAATAGCTAAAATCCCGCTGGCGACCCTCTGCCGGGGGTGCCAATGGGACTTTTTCGCACCGGGAATGGTGCATTCACCGTGCCGGACAGGCGCGGAGCCCGGTCCTTACTGCCCTGAATCACGTTTGATTCGTAAAGTGGCTCGTGGTCGGACCTGGTGGCGGGGATCAGCCACCGGCTGCGGGGCGGGCGCCGGACGTGTGCCTGACGATCTCTCCAGTGGCCAGGAAAATCACGTCTTCGGCAATATTGGTGGCGTGATCGGCCACCCGCTCCAGATTCTTGGCCACCGACAGCAGGTCAAGCATCTCGGCCGGCTCGCCGGCGAAATCGGCACTCTCGGCTACGATCCTCTTGATGACCCCTCCGTAGAGTGCGTCGACGGCTTCTTCTTCACCGAACACCACGCGGGCCTGGTCTGCGTCCTGAGAGGCGTAGGCCCGGACCGCGGTGGTGAGTGCCCGGCGCACCAGCGGTCCCATGCCCTTGATCTCATCGGCGACCGCCGGGGAGGTGGTGGCATCAAGGTGGCAGGCTCGCTCGGCGATGTTGACCGCGCAGTCCGCGACCCGCTCGAGATCGTTGTTGACCTTGAGAACGGTACACAGCAGGCGCAGGTCTGACCCGACCGGCTGGTAAAGCGCCATGAGCCGGATTACTTCGGACTCTACTTCGACCTCTTCGGCGTCCACCTCTTTGTCGCGAGCCACGACTCGGCGGGCCAGGCGATCGTCCGGCTCGAACACGGCCTCACAGGCTTCGGCCAGCATATCCTCCACCAGGCCGGCCATGCGCAGCGAACGGCGCAGCAACTCGTCGAGCAGGTTCACGAAGTGTACCGTCATGGCATCATCCAAAGCGTCCGGTGATGTAGTCCTGGGTGCGCTGCTCGCCCGGCTTGGTGAACATCATGTCGGTGGCGCCGACCTCCACCAGCTCGCCCAGGTACATGAACGCGGTCCGATCCGAGACGCGGGCCGCCTGCTGCATGTTATGGGTAACCAGTGCCACCGTGTAGCGCGACTTGAGCTCGTGAATCAGATCCTCGATCCGCGCCGTGGCGATGGGGTCCAGCGCCGAACATGGTTCGTCCATCAGCAGAACGTCCGGCTGCATGGCCACCGCCCTGGCGATGCAGAGACGCTGCTGTTGTCCGCCGGACAGGGCGAAGGCACTCTGGTCCAGCTTGTCCTTGACTTCGTCCCACAGCGCGGCCTGCTTGAGCGAGCGCTCGACCAGGTCCTCGAGGTCCCCGCGGTAGCCGTTGACCTTGGGCCCCCAGCACACGTTGCGGAAGATCGACTTGGGAAACGGGTTAGGCTTCTGAAACACCATCCCTATGCGCCGGCGCAGCTCGACCGCGTCGCAGTCGGGGCCGTACACCTCCTGGTCGCGGTAGGTCAGCCTTCCCTCGGTGGTCGTCCCGGGAACGAAGTCGTTCATCCGGTTCATGGCCCGCAGCAGCGTGCTCTTGCCGCAACCGGAGGGCCCGATTATCGCGGTGACCTCGTGTGAGGGGATCTCCAGGGACACCTCGCGGACCGCGGCGAAGTTGCCATAGCGGATAGTGAGCTTTTCCGCCCGGATGACGATCTCTTTCGCCACGCCCTCGGGCGCGGCGGCCGGCGGCCGGCGGCCGATTGCTTCGAAGTTAGGACCCGCGCTGCTGGGCGGTCTTAGCGGCTGGGCTGCCATAGCAGTCACCATTTCTTTCTCCGTTGGTGCCACGCCCGCACGCCAACCGCCAGGGCGTTCATGGGCAGCAGAATACCGAGCAACACGATGATGCCCGCCGCCGCCAGCTTGCGATACACTTCTTCCGGTTCGTCGCACCAGTTGTAGATCTGGATAGGCAGCGCGGTGAACTCGCTGCGCAATCCGTCAGGCGTCGAGGCGATCCAGGAGAGGGCGCCGATCATGATCAGCGGGGCGGCCTCGCCGATCGCCCGGCTCAGGGCCAGGATTACGCCGGTCATGATGCCCGGCACCGCCGCCGGAAGCACGTGCGCCCGTATGGTCTGCCACCGGGTGGCACCAATTCCGTAGGCGGCCTCGCGGATCGACTGCGGAACGGCAACCAGCGCCTCCCGACTGGCGATGATGATCACCGGCAGCACCAACAGGCTCAGCGTCAAGGCGCCGGCTATTATGCTGCGCCCCAGGCTCAACCAGCGAATAAACACCACCAGCCCCAACATACCGTAGACAATGGACGGCACGCCCGCCAGGTTGGAGATGTTCAACTCGATGAAGCGAGTCAAACGCGTCTTGCGGGCGTACTCCTGGAGGTATATGGCCGCCCCCACGCCGACGGGCACGGACACCGCGGCCGTGAGCGAGATCACCCAGATCGTGCCGAACAGCGCGTTCTTAACGCCGGACTTCTCGGGCCACAGGCGCGACGGGAAGTTGGTCAGAAACTTGACCGACAGCCAGGACGCACCTTCAGTGGTCACCCGCAGCAGCAGGCCGAACAGCACCACCACCGCGCTGAGGGTCAGCAACAGGCACAAGGCCAGGAAGGCGCGTCCCATCCAGCGCCTGCGGTTAAGCCGCGGTTGAAAGAGAGTGCCGGGCTCGATCATTGATACGCCTCACGGAAGCGGCGCATCACCCGCTGGGCAAGCAGGTTAAACGTCAGGGTGATCAGAAAGAGGGTCATGCCGACAGCGAAGATGGTCTGGTAGGCAATACTTCCGGCCGGGGTGTCTCCCAGGCTGACCTGTACTATGTAGGCGGTCATGGTCTGGATACTGGTCAGGGGGTTCAGGGTCAGCTTGGCAGTCACACCCGCCGCCATGGTTACCGCCATGGTCTCGCCTATGGCCCGGGCGAAGGCCAGCAGCACGGCCGCAATCACGCCGGACATTCCCGCCGGCAACACTACTCGCGTAGACACCTCCAGCCGCGTGGCGGACACGGCGTACGCCGCCTCGCGCAGTGTCCGCGGCACTGCACGAAAGGCGTCGTCACACAAGGAGGCGATCGTGGGGATGATCATCACGCCGACCACTATGGCGGCGCTGGCGGCGTTGAAGACCTCGGTCTCGGGCAGGATCGGCCGCAGGATGTGCGGCGTGATGAAAGTCAGGGCGAAGAACCCGTACACCACGGTCGGGATACCTGCCAGCACCTCCAGCACGGGCTTGGCGACGTTGCGGGCCAGGGGCGGCGCGTATTCGCTGAGGTATAGCGCTGCCGCCAGGCCCACCGGCATGGCCACCAGCAAGGCTCCACCCGCCACCAGGAACGTGCCGCAGACCAGCGGCAGCACCCCGAAGTTGCGCGGCTCCAGGAGCGGTGTCCACCGCGTACCTAAGTAGAAATCCGCCGGTGAAACCTGGCGGAAGAAGGTGAACGATTCGGTGAACAGGATCCAGATAATGCCGGCCGTCGTCAGCACCGACACCAGGGCGCACAGAAAGAGCACTCCGCGGATGCTCGTTTCCTTGATGGCTCTAACCGCCGCCGCCATTCAGGCTTCTCTCGCCTCACTCCACCGGCCCTGTATTGTAGGTTCCCGCGAAGTGGAGTCCGCTCCGCGGACCGTTCGATATTGATCGTCTTTACCCGGACATGGTCTGCACAGCGGACCCTACCCGTGTGGCCAGACAGACTCTCGTGAAGTCAGATCCTAGTCGCTGCTGTAAATCTCAGTCAGCGTGCGCCTGTCGCCGTGCGTCCTGGTTGCCATGGCTGAACCAGCCTTGCCGGTCTGCAGGCGCTTCCGGCCCAGGTCGTACAGTTGGTCAGACAAGGCCACGTAATTAACCCGGGGGTGCTCGACGATCATTTGGGCGTTGTCGTAGAAGTACTCCAGGAAGGCCTTGACCTCTGGCCGGCGGTAGGCCTCGGTGTTGACGTAAATAAACAGCGGGCGCGACAGCGGCTCGTAGGTGCCTTCGCGGATGACGTCGGGTGTCGGCTCGACGGGGTGGCCGGTGCCGTTGTCGATGGCGACCAGTTTCAGCTTGTTCTTGTTGGCCGCATAGTAGGAATAGCCAAAGTAGCCCAGGGCGCCCTCGTCGCCGGAGATTCCCTGGACCAGCACGTTGTCACTCTCGCTGGCGGTGTAGTCGCTGCGGGAGGCCTTCTCCCTGCCGACGATGGCTTCGCAAAAATAATCGAAGGTGCCGCTGTCGGTACCCGGACCGTACAGGCGCAGCGGCCGGTCGGGGAAGCCCGGGCGAACGTCCTTCCAGTTGTTGATCTCGCTGCCCGGCTGCCAGATTCGCTTGAGCTCTTCGACGGTCAGGTGATCGCAGAAGTCGGCAGACGGATGCACCATCACGGCAATTCCGTCAACCGCGATGGGCAGCTCGATGAACTTCACACCCACCTCGGTCGCTTTCTTGATCTCCGAT
>JANQGB010001459.1 GCA_028277545.1 Phycisphaerae bacterium
TTCCAACCAGCTTCCGCTGCAGTGAAACCACCTCCTCAAACAAGGGTGCGGCCGCGGGGTAGTCTCCCTTCTCCCAGAGCAGCAGCGCCAGGTTGTTCATGGAATTAACGACGTCCGGATGCTCCTGCCCCAGCAGCCGCTGGCGCAGGTCAAACGCCTCGTGATAGAGGGACTCGGCTTCGCCGTATTCGCCCAGGGCATGGAGCAGGGCCGCCAGGTTGTTCAGGCTGGTCGCGACCTCGCGGTGCTCATTGCCGTAGAGCGCCCGGCGCATGTCCAGGGCGCGACGGAAGAACGGTTCAGCGCCGGCCAGGTCTCCCTTGGCGCGCAACAGGCACGCCCAACTGTTCACGCTCGTCGCCAGTACCGCCCCCTGACTGTCGGGGAGGCGCTCCGATATGTCCAATGCCCGGCTACACAGCTTCTCTGCTTCAGCGTACTTGGCCTGATCGATATACAGCAGGGCCAGGTTGTTCATACTGCTTACCACGTCCGAGTGATCCTCGCCGTGGATCTCGGTTCGTAGAGCCAGCGCCTTGCGGAGATGGGCTTCGGCCTGCTCGCTGAGCCCCAGGCTGTGATACGTCCGGCCGAGCGTATCATGAATGGCAGACGCAACTACGGGTTGGTCAGAGAGTTCGACCTCCAGCCGCCGGGCGGCTTCATCGACGACCTCGCGAACGCCCAATTCTCGTCCCCGGGCAATGTCTGGGTGGGCTGACGAGAGCGTGTTGTCCATGAACAGGGCGATATGCTCCGACACGCGGCGCGCGGTGGCCTCGTTCTCCTTGGCCGCCAGTGCGGCTTCCCGCTCCCGGGCCAGCCGGCCGGCCAGCACGCCGGCAACGACCCCGAATGCGATTATCAGGGCCAAAACCGTGCCGGCAAACGCAACTACCAGTTTGTGTCTTTTGGCCAGCTTGCGTAGTTGGTAGAGACTGCTGGGTGGATGAGCCAGTATCGGCTGGTCCATGAGGAAGCGATCCAGGTCCTCGCCCAGGGCAGCCACACTCTGATAACGCTCTGACGGATCCTTGTTGAGTGACTTGAGGACTATGGTCTCGATATCCCCGCGGAGTTGTCGAACAACGGAACTCGGACGAGTCGGCGCTTCCTCGCATATGGTCCGCACCGCCTCGTGCAGTATGGCCGGGTCGGTGGCGTAGGGCAGTCGATCGGTCAGCGCTTCGTAGAGCACCACGCCCAGCGAATACACGTCGGTACGCACATCGACGTCACCGGATTCACCGCGAGCCTGCTCCGGGCTCATGTAGCGCAGCGTGCCCATGATTTGTCCGGTGCTGGTTATGGTGTTGTCCGGACCGGCGTCGGGCTCGACGATGCGGGCGATCCCGAAGTCGAGAACCTTGACGGAAGCGCCCAGCGAACACGAGCTCCCCGACCCGCTGGTGCCTTCCTGCTCGCAAACCAGTATGTTCGAGGGCTTCAGATCACGATGGATCACGCCGTGCTGGTGGGCATAGCTGATCGCTTCACACACTTTTCTAAAAAGCTCCAGGCGCTGCTGCAGAGGCAGGCGCCTGTCGCGCAGGTACTCGTTGAGCGGCTCTCCGTGAACCAGCTCCATGGCAAAGTAGTGCTGCCCGGTCTCCGTGCGGCCTGCCTCGTGAATACCGGCAATGCCGGGATGCCGCAGCCGGGCGAGAGACTCAGCCTCTCGCTGGAACAGCTTCACACGCCGCTCGTTATCGGGGTGCCCTCCCCGGATGACCTTCAGCGCTACCGCGCGTTGCGGGTTCTGTTGTTCGGCCTCATAGACCACGCCCATTCCGCCGGAAGCAATGATCTTGACCAGTCGATAGGGACCGATAAAGCCGGAGGCGAGGGCGGGATTCTCCATGAAATTCGCCGCCTCGGAACTGTATCCCATCAGCGACTCGACCTCGGCCTTGAGGGCTGCATCGCCGCCGCACGCTTCCGCGAGAAATTCCTCGCGCTGCCCGGTGTCCAGCTCCACGGCTGAGAGGAACAGCTCTTCTATCTTTCTCCAACGCTCCGCCGTGTCCAACGGTCTCTCCCGTCCTGTTCAAGCCCCCGACCCGCGGCATCAGTCTGGCTCAGCCTTCAGTCTCCGGCGGGTTCTCGGTCCGATTGGTCCTCGCTTATCTCGCGCAGCAGCCATGCTTTGGCGAAGAGCCAGTCGCGTTTGACAGTGGCACTGGAGATCGCCAGGACTTCGGCGACCTCTTCGATACTCAGGCCGGCAAAATAGCGGAGCTCGACTACGCGTGCCTTGCGGGCGTCCGCCTCAGCCAGGCGGCCCAAGGCTTCGTCCAGGGCCAGCAATTCGGGTTGCGGAGTCTCCGAGCCGACCAGCGACGTATCGAGGGTGAGCGGGCGCCGGCCGCCGCCGCGCTTAAGCCGGCCGCGGCGCTTGGCGTGATTAACGAGGATCCGCCTCATGAAGGTGGCCGCGACCGCGAAGAACTGCTTCCTGTTCCGCCACTCGAACGAGTCCTGCCCCGCCAGACGGATGTAAGCCTCGTGCACCAGTGCGGTGGGTTGCAGGGTGTGATTATGCCGCTCGTACTGAAAGCACTGGTCGGCCAGTCTCCGCAGTTCGTCGTAAACCAGCGGCAGCAGCCTGGCCACCTGGCTATCGCCGCTGGACGCGGCCGCGAAGGCCTCGTCCGCAGCGCGTGGCTCACGCTGCGTGGAATCTGACCTGGAACTGGCCACTTCTAGCCCCTTCTACCACAAATACTCCCGACTCTGGTGAGCTGTTTGGGCGGCGAAAGGTGCGTTAGGTGGTGGGCCTTTCCCGCACTCCCTACACCTTTAGTTTAGGCCGGGGTGCGGGCCAGGCCAACATCGCCCCGCCGTTGTGAGCGTGTCAAATGGGTAGGCCGATAACGGCCGCGACGGCAGTGGGGCAAAGGGTGGATTATGAGGCTGTCTGTTACGTTTTCGGGATTAGGGTGACCGAGCGACAGGCGGTTGCAGCGGTGAGGCGGTGGACGCGAACCTGCGTCGTTGTCTCGCCCGTGGTACGTGGGATGGCTCTCTCGTGTGTTTCGCCGACTGTGGCGGGGATACGGGAGTACAATTGGTGGCGAGGTGTGGACTCGATCCCGCCAGGCAAAAGGAGGTTGGAAATGAAAGCGTTTAAGGCAATCAGGCTATCGGTCCTGGCGGTGGGCGTTGTCGTGACCGTCACGGCTGCCCCGGCAATGGCCGGAGCACCCACGGAGCTGTTGCGCGGGGAGGCTCCGCTGTTGTTCACGGGAGCCGAGGGAGAGGATGGGGATTCCACCTTGCTGCTGGACGGCAGCCCGATCCGCGGCGACGAGATCTGGCTGTGGGTACCAGCTACGGTTGGCGGCCAGGTGAATCTGGGCCAGACCGGACAGTTCTTCAAAGTGTGGGACAGCGGCCCGGAGGCCGGTCCCGACGGGAATGACGACGACGACAACGGCATGCGCGGCATGGACTTCAATCCCGCGACCGGCCGTTTCCTTATCAGCTACGAGGATTCCACCACGACAGGGTTCCAGTTCGGCCCCATCAAGGATGGCGACCTGATGGAACTGACGGTCACCAGTGTGGATCAGGGCTTCGTGGACGGCTTTGCCTGGAACCGCCTCTTCGCCGAAGGCCCCAACGGCACGCCCGGGTTCATCGGTACCGGAGACATCAACGCCATCTCGAGTGCTGCCGACGGATCGCTCTTCATCGGCATGGGGGGCACGCAGACCATCTTCACTGATCAGCCCGCCCCGGACGACACGGTAGATGTCAACGCCAGCACGCTGGCCCACCTCGACCCGAACGATCCTTCCGGCTCACCGGTCAACATCGGCCCGGATGCCTTTTTCGACGCTTCTGTCGGCGGTTCGGGGCTGATTTTCGGCCCGGGCATGTACATTGGCCAGCTCCGCGGCGGCGACATCCTGGGCGACGACCTGACAACGTTCGGCACCAGCGGCAACTACAAGAACACGGTGTTCTCAGGTCCGATTGATGGCCTCACTGACGAAGAGGCAGCAGCCTTGGCGATCGACGTGGTAACGGTCGGCGAGAAGGCGGACATTATGGATCTGCCAAACTACGGCGACATGAGCCTGAACACCTACCAGCGGCGTGCCGCCGAGATCCTCTATTCCGGTAGCCTGTTCTTCCAGGAACCCGGCGACGGAGATTCCGAACTCCTGGATCACGATATTCTCGACAACGTGGCCGAGATTGAGGCCCTGATAGCGCTGCTCGGCGCAGATTCGCCGGCAGGCCTGGCATTGGCCGCCCACATACCGGAGCCCGGGTCGCTGGCCCTGCTGGCACTCGGTGGTTTCGCGGTCCTGCGCCGGAGGAGAT
>JANQGB010001486.1 GCA_028277545.1 Phycisphaerae bacterium
GCTGCCGGCCCAGCAACAGATCACGAACGCACCCACCGGCAAAGAACGCGCTGTGCCCGGCGTCGCGCAACTGCCGGACAATGTACTCGGCCGCCTGGCGCAGTGGTCTTCGCGATCTCGGACTCACGTCATCCATCCAGGGCCACGTCGTTATT
Source organism: Phycisphaerae bacterium (assembly GCA_028277545.1). Taxonomy (GTDB): domain Bacteria; phylum Planctomycetota; class Phycisphaerae; order UBA1845; family UBA1845; genus JANQGB01. The sequence continues at coordinate 156 of JANQGB010001486.1, forward strand.
TGCGGGCGGATCGGCCGGCGCGAGCTCCGCCGGGCCGAGAAAACTGATCGCCGTGCTGCCGTACTCCCGCCGATCGGTCAGGGCCCAGGAGTCGGTCGCTGCTGGCTGGAAGCTCACTCGACGTTCGTGGTGCAGTACGACGACGCCATCGGCCGCCAGGAAGTCACCGGCCAGTATACGCTTCAGTAACCGTGGCACTTTGCCCGTGGGGCCGGTCTGGCGAGCGTCGCGGTAGGGCGGATCCAGGAAAACCACGCCGAAGCCGGGGCCGTCGCCAGCCAACTCGTCCAGCTTGCAGGTCCACGCATCGGCTGCCACCACGCGGAGTGGCTCGTCTTGCTCCAGTTCGTTCACGTTTCTGTTGAGCACCCGTAGTGCCCCTCTGCCGCGCTCGACGAACACGCACTCGGCTGCGCCGCGGGAGACCGCTTCCAAACCCAGAGAGCCGGAGCCGGCGAAGAAGTCCGCGACTCTCACCGCGGGCAGGCGGCCGGGTGTCCCCGCTGACGATCCCAGAATGCTGAAGATGGCCTCCTTGACGCGATCGGGCATGGGACGGGTGCGGTCGCTCGGCGGAACGCTGATTCGTCGGGAACGCCACTTGCCGCTGATGATCCGCATTCAGAGCCTCTTCCTACGGGATCGGCCAGGCGGCTGCGTTGACCGATGGGCCGCTGAATCACTATAATCCGCGACTTGTGGCTGACTGGCAAGGATGCGTAAACAATGGGTTCGATACATTGTGAACATTGTACGGGGCACTGCTGCAAGTACCTGGCTCTTCCCCTGGACGAACCGGAAACTGCCCGGGACTTCGATGATATGCGCTGGTACCTCATGCACGAGGGCGTGGTCATCTTTGTCGAGGAGGGGGAGTGGTACATCCAGTTTGCGACCACGTGCAAGAACCTCACTCCCGCCAGCATGTGCGGGGTCTACGAGACGCGTCCCAAGATCTGCCGGGAGTACAAGGCCGGCGACTGCGACTACTCAGGCGGCTCGTACGCCTACGATCACCTCTTCACGCACGTCGAACAGATTGAGGCCTACGCCCGCGAAACGCTCGCCGAAGAACGCAAACGCAAGAGAAACTCTCGAAATGGAAAGGCCAAACGCTCCGCGGTTGGTGTCCGCCGGCAGGCTGGCTGACCGTCGGGCCGCACGCAGCGTGGTGACGGCCGTCGTGGCACTGGGCTGCCTGTATGCCTGCGGTTGCATACAGGCATCGCTGGCCACCAGTACGGGGCCGAACGGAGCCGGCGAGTGGTCGATTGAGAACCAGCAGCAGGTCCACATCGGCGAGGTGGTCGACTACAGTTTCATCCTGCTATACCGGACATTGGGCAGGCCGGTTGATCCGTACGAGTACGCGGACTACGTGGTGGTGACGATCGGCGAGGAGCGGCTGCAGTGCGAGCCGGACAGCGCGGGGCGGTTCCGATTCAGTTACCGCCTGGCGGGGATCGAGCCTGGCGAGAAGGTGAAAGTGACCGCGACGGCCTACCGGCAGCATGGCCAGCGGGATTTCATGAAGATCGGTGACACGTGGCTGCGGGGAGACAGCCCCTACGACGAACCCGACCGAGCCAGGGAATCCGACACCGTCACGCTCAAGGTCTATGAGGCCGTTGTCGAAATCATGCTCCCTGAGGGGCAGGCCCCCTTCGACTTCGAGAGCGGCAAGCTGGAGTTTATCAAGCACGATGGGACAATCGTGCCCATCTACATCGACCGCCCAACGCGGAGGGGCTTCACCACGGTCGGACCAGATCGCCAGGGGCAGCATACCATCGTCTACGTCCCGGACGGGGATCAGCTCAATCCCTCCGGCGTGACCGAGGCCCGCTTCACCGTGTACGATCGGGCCGGTCATCAGCACACCGCAGGCGTTACCATCCCGACTCCTTAGGCGTGCGGCCGGCGGGGCCCTTACGGTCGGTTCATAAAGGAGCAAGGCTGGTGGCAAAGTTTCAGGCCCCCAAAGGAACGCGCGATTTCTATCCGGACCAGATGGCTGTGCGCACCTGGATCACCGACTGCTGGCGGCGGGTGTCGGTGCGCAACGGATTCGTGGAATACGACGGGCCGACATTCGAGCAGCTAGACCTCTACCGCGTCAAGAGCGGTGACGAGATAGTGTCGCAGTTGTTCCACTTCGTGGACCGCGGCGGTCGGGAGTTTGCCTTGCGGCCGGAGATGACCCCGACTCTGGCGCGGATGGTCGGGGCCCGGGCCCAGGGGCTGCCCAAGCCGATCAAGTGGTTCTGCATGCCGCCCATGTTCCGGGCCGAACGGCCGCAGCGCGGCCGGCTGCGCGAGTTCATCCAGTGGAACGTCGATATTCTCGGCGAGAACGACGTCATCGCGGACGCGGACTGTATGTTCGTGATAATCGACATGTTTCGCGAGTTGGGCCTGTCGCCCGGGCAGGTTGAGCTGAAGATCAATTCCCGGGCCCTGGTGGCGTCGGTTCTGACCATCGCGGGTTTCCCGGAGGACCAGCTCGATCCGGTCTACGCCGTGCTCGACAAGCGCGACAAGCTACCCGGCGATGCCTTCGCCGAAGCGATCGCGGAGCTGACGCCCGACAAGAGACAGCAGGAGACTCTGGTCGCGCTGGGTAGCGCCAGGGGACCCCAGGGGCTGGAGTCGGTGCGTAAACTGATCAACGGAAACGAGCCGGGCCTGGCCCATCACCAGGATCTGGCGCGGGCACTCGACCTGCTGGCCGCGATGGGTGTGGGGGAATACTGCGTCTTCGATATGGGGGTGGTGCGGGGGCTGGCCTACTACACGGGCATCGTGTTCGAGGCCTTCGGCAAAGGGAGCCTGCAGCGCGCTATCTGCGGCGGCGGGCGCTACGACAAGCTGCTGGCAGGCGTGGGCGGGCCGCCGATGTCCGGCGTCGGCTTTGGCGTGGGCGACGTGGTGATCCAGGATGTCCTGACGGAGCTGTCGCTGCTGCCCGCGAGCATCGGGCAGACCGACGCCCTCTTTGTCATCGACGTCGATCCCAAGCTGTTCGAACGCGTGCTTTCGCTGACTTCCGAGCTGCGCGGGCGCGGGGTAGCGGCGGTCTACTCCTACAAACGACAGTCTCTGGTCAAGCAGCTCAAGCAGGCTTCGACCAGAGGCGCGGCTCGGGCTGTCTTTGTCGACCGGGAGACGGCCGACCGGGACGTCGTGGGCGTCAAGGATCTGGGAACGGGCGCGCAGGCGTCGATACCGGTGCGGGCCCTGCTCGAGGATCCCTACCAGGCCATCGAGGAGTCTGCGTGACTCGACGGCACATCCATTACGAAGCCGCCTTCGAGGACTATCTCCGGTCGCAGGGGCTTCCGTACATCGCCGTAGACGAAAAGAAGAAGGCCATCTTCTCGGGGGCGCGTATCAAATCCTTCGACTTCCTGCTGTACTGCCCGGACAGCCCGGTCTGGCTGGTGGACGTCAAGGGTCGCAAGTTCCCTTACGACGGGACCGGCGGCAAGCGGTACTGGGAGAACTGGGTGACGCGCGACGACCTGGAAGACCTGACGCGGTGGCAAGACACGTTCGGGAGCGGCTTCGAAGCCGTGTTCGTGTTTGCCTACTGGCTCACAGGATCGGGCGAACGGTTGCCGACCGCCTACGTACACACCTTCCGCGACGAGCACTACTGCTTCCTGGTCACCCGTGTCGAGGAGTACGCGGAGCATTGCCGCGAACGGTCGCCGAAGTGGGACACCGTGACTGTATCAGCGCCCAAGTTTCGCGAACTTGCCCGGCCTATCCAGGAAGCCGTGGTCAGATAACGGGCTGCGTGCTCAGGCGGGCGGCATTGTTGACCCGCGTTTGAAAAGGGGCATACGATCCAATGGAGGAGCAGCGTTCAGGTTCTGGGTAAGAGTGGTCTCCATGGGAGAAGACTTGCTCCAAGCCGCGCACGATCGGTGCAGTGGGCATCGCGCCGAGTTGGATGCGAGCAGCCAATGCGGGTGCTTTCATTGCCTCGCTATCTACCCTCCCGAAAAGATCGAGGAATGGACCGACCAAGGTACTACTGCCTTTTGTCCATATTGCGGCATCGATTCTGTCATCGGGTCAGCCGCTGGCTATCCGATCGCGACGGAGTTTCTGCGGGAAATGCGGCGGTACTGGTTCTGCTGTCGACCTGGGCCAAGCAGGTTCGCTCGCTCGCTGCATTCCATGCTGGGCACCCGACATCGAAGACGCTGGTTTGAGTACCAGGCGCTCCTCCAGCGGGCCGAGACTGACGCGGAGTATCACCGTGAGCCCATACTGGCCAGCCGGGAGTGCGGTTGCTTCTGGTGTCTGGCCATATTCCCGCCGGACGCCATCACGAAATGGGAGGATCCCGGCCCCGACTGTGTCGATCGGAGTGCCCTCTGCCCGCAATGCGGCGAGCCTGGAGTGATCGGTAGTGCAGACGGATTCCCGATCACACGACAGTTCCTCAAGCAGGTGCGCCGGCCGTTCAGAAAGTCAGCCGGCCGTGCATGGTCGTGATGCACTGGCCGCCGATACGGACGTCGTAGCCCTCGCCGGGCTTCTGGGTCACCAGGGCGCGGACCAGTCCTGCTCGGCCGGCGGGTGAGGCCTGGATGCAGCTCACCGCTGCTACGTGCTGACGCATGGGGACCAACTCATTGATTACCAGGTAGGTAGCCAGGGGGCCGTGGACACTGCCAGTGACAGGGTCCTCGTTCACGCCCAGGGCGGGGCAGAAGAAGCGCGATTGCACCTGCACGGACGGGGCGAGACCGTTGACCGTGGCCACGCAGAATCCCCGAATGCGCTGCCGCTCCTGGAAGTCGGCCAGTTCACCGAAGCTGGGCATGACGGAGAAAAGCGTCGGCAGGTCCTGCACGAACAGCAGCACGTCGTCGTCCTGCGTCTGCATGACGGGCAGCGCCTGATCAAACGCCTCGATGGTCAGCCCCAGCAAACGGGCGAGCTTATCCATGTTCAGCGCGCGTGTCTTGAGGACCGGGCGGCACAGATCGAGCCACACCAGCCAGTTGTCGCTGTGGCCGGGTGCCCGCTCGGTCCGGGCGAGGAGGCGGCCGCCGCGGGTCTGGATCGGGAGGATGGCGTCCGGATCGACTCTGAGCATCGCGAAACGACCCGCCTCGGTCAGGGCATGAACCGCCGCCAGCGTGGCGTGGCCGCACATATCGACCTCCGCGCCGGGCGTGAACCAGCGGAAGCGCACCGCCGCTCCCTGCTCGGCGGGCGGCAGCACGAAGGTCGTTTCGCTGAGATTGAATTCCCTGGCGATGGACGCCATCTCGCCGTCGCTCAGGTCGGCTGCCTCGAAGATGACTGCTGCCGCATTGCCGTTGAAACTTCGGTCCGCGAAGGCGTCAACGACGGCATATTCCAGCGATCGGTCCACGGATGTCTCTGGCGGCAGCTTGTGGGCTCGCCGCACGGGTCCTATATTGGTGCCGCGTCGCGTCCGGTTGCGGGCCGGATGACGGCGGACAAACTCTGGCGCGAACCCTAACAGGAAGATCGCCTCATGTCATCGACTAGTGGACGTATCGCGGTTCTCTGGTGTGCAATGGGCCTGGTTTTGGCTGTTTCCGGCTGCAATCAGCAAGGCTTCGGCGAGTCGGTCACCCTCACGCGGGCCGACCGCGGATCGGTGGTCGACGACTTTGCCACCGGGCAACCGCTGCGCCTGCCGGGCGACGCCGGGCTGAACCTGGCCGACTCGCAGCGCAGTGCCGCCGGTGCCGGGAAGGCTGAGTCATCAGCGGATGGCACTGGGCTGGCCCGCTGCGCGGCGTCCGCCGACGGTGTCGGCACTGCCACCGCCGAGTTTCAACTGGGGCACGTGCTGGACAATCGCGGCGAATCCGCTCTCCCTGTGACCGCGCGTTTCGACATCGACTATACCTGCCGTTTGCAGACCGATGCCGATGACGTCTCCAAGCCGGAGGATCGGCTGGCATTGCGGGTGTTCGTGCGTGACTCGAACAAGCGTGTTCATCGCAGCATGATGCTCACCGACTTCACCCAATTCACCGGGCCCAGGGAATGGAGCGGGCGGCAGTCGCCTTCTTTCGACATCACCATGGAACCTGGGTTAGCCTACTACTTCGTCCTGGCTGGCCGGACATCCGTCACGGGAACCGACGCGACCGCGAGTGCAGCGGAGCTCGACGTCACTTCAATGAAGATTGAGCTGATTCCGCGTCGCTGAGACTGCGACCGGGCCGCTCACTCGAGGTCACGTACGCAACGGACGTAGTTGAGGATGCGGATTTCGTCGCCCTGGGGCCCGAACCCGCCGGCCCATTGCGGGTCTTCCGGGTCGCCGCTCTTGGGGTCGCTGCGCTGGGCCCCGGCCCCGTGGACGTTCACCATGGTCAGGTTGCCCAGCGGGTCAGCCAGGATGCCGAAGGCCTGCCCGAAACACACGTAGACGGCGAAAGCGCCTTCCTGGTCGCCCGCTTCCAGGTGGGTTGTACTTGCCCAGAACCAGGACTCCTCCGCGGTGACGTCGAAGATCGGGTCGATGGCCGGACCTCGGCGTGCCGCGTCCAGAGCGTCTGGCGCCCGGGTGTAGTCGACGATGCTCTGTAGTTCCTTGGCGTTGGGCAGGCGCCAGTCCGCGTGTCCGCCGCGCTCCAGCGTCTCTGCGTACTCCAGGGCCTGCTCCCAGTTCAGCGTCGTGCCACTGTCGGTCTGGGTCCACATCAGCCCCGTGGCCCGATCGGTGATGGTGCCGTCGCCGTTATCCGCGAAGTCGTTGACGCCGTAAGCATCTCCGCCGCGGACGCAGCGCACGTACCGGGCGAACGGTGTTCCGTCGGGCCCGGTCTCCGTGGGGTAGCCCTTGATCCGGCCATCCGCGAAGTTCACGCCGAAAGCAGTGGCGTCTCCCTGCATGGTGGTGCCGACGTACTCCGTGCTGGACCAGAACTGGACATCGATCAGCCGATCCCCGGTAGCTGTGTCCGGATACTGGAAGTCGAAGAAGTCAGTGTCGATATAT
>JANQGB010001504.1 GCA_028277545.1 Phycisphaerae bacterium
GCGCTGTGCCCCAGCGCCTGGGCGATATGGCTCTTCCCGGTGCCGCAGGGGCCGACGATGAAGACGGCCACCTTCTCCTCGATGAACCGGCACTGGGCCAGGTCGGTGACCAGCCCGCGGTTGATGTTGGGGTTGAAGGTGAAGTCGAACTCCTCCAGGGTCTTCTGGTTCCGGAAGTTGGCCCGGCGCATGGCGGAGGCGAGCTTCTTCTGGGTCCTGCGCTCGATCTCGTCGGTGATGATGGTCGCCAGGAAGTCCATGTAGGAGAGCTTCTTCTCTATGGCCTGCCGGTTCCTGGATTCCAGGGAGTCCAGGATGCCCGACAGCCGCAGCTGTTTCAGCATGGGGATCAACTCGGGCATGGGGTTCATGAGCGCCTCCTTTCCGCCTGTGTCTTCAGGTCGGCGGCGGGCCGCAGGAAGCGTCCTTCGTGCTTGTAGACCGACGGGAGGGCGACCACGTTGGCGGGCGGGTCCAGGGGCTCCTGGTCGAGCCCCTGCGTGAGGATGCTCTTGACGGTGCGGTACCGGGGGTTGTCGAAGAACAGCGCCCTCTTACAGGCCTTTTCCAGCCGCGCGGCGCCGTATTTCTTGCCGAGGGCGATCACCCCCTGGGCGCCGCGCAGGTTGTCCATCACGCGGTTGGCGAACAGCCGTTTGACGAGCCGGAGGCAGTGGGGGCCCACCGTCTCCGCCTGCCTCAGACACCACTGGGGCGTCTGGGTCTTGTAGGCGATCGCTTCCGGGGGATAGTGATCGTCAATGGTGGCGCGGCTTCCCGGCCTAACGAGGCGACGATGGGCCGCCACCAGCTTCAGGTCGTGGTAGAGCTTGACCGTCGTGTCGGTGACCTTTAGCCACAGTTGCTGGTGCACCAGGCGGAACGGCGCCGAGTAGAGGCACTGCTCGTACCGGACGTGGCAGTCGGGGTGGAGCTTGGCCCGGGTCCAGGTGGCCAGCTCCACCGGAACGTCCGGCAGCCGGCGAAGCATGGGCCTCTCGGTCTCCGCAAAGACCGTCAGGGGCTTCCGGCGGGTGGTGCCGTGGATCCGGTTGCCGGCGGTCTCCATCACCCAGGCGTGGAGTTGGGCATTGGCGTCGGCCACCGTCCGGAACCGGCGCAGCGGCATCCAGCTGTTCTTCACGTACTTGACCCCGGACTCTACCAGCCCCTTCTTCTTGGGCTCCCCCGGCGGGCAGGGGGAGATGAGGAAGCCGTATCCTTCGGCCATCTCGCCGTAGGAGCGCTGCACCTCGGGATCCCTGAAGCAGGCCTTGGTGATGGCGCACTTGGGGTTGTCGATGATCACCTTGGCGGGCACTCCGCAGAAGAACTCGAAGCTCCGGCGGTGGCAGCCGAGCCAGGTCGCCACCTTCTGGTCGGTGACCACCTCGGCGTACATGTGCCGGCTGAAGCACAGCGTCATGACGAAGATCCAGGTCTTCACCGTCTCTCCGGTAAAGACGTCCTCGATGACCGGCCCTGCGCCGAAGTCCACCTGGGCCGCCTCTCCGACGGCGAACTCGAGGATGCAGGTGGCCTTGGGGTTCTGCCCTTTCAGCCTTTGCACCATGCGGAGTACCGAAGAGTAGCTGCCGGGGAAGTTATACTGTTCTGCCAGGGTCCTGTGGATGGCGGTGACCGTAATACCATCTTCCGACCATTTCCGGATCTTTTCCTCGTGGGGCTGGCTGAGGGATTCCTGGGAAGGGTTGGCCTTCGGTTTCGCTTCGAAGAGCTCTGTGAGCTCGGCGTCGCCGGGAAGCGGTCCCGGTTCCAGCCAGCCGTTCTGTTTGGCGACGGCACGGACTTCGGCGCATTTGGCCCGTCCCATCAGCTTGCTTTTGGCGATGGCCCGGTCGCTCTGCCCCATGCGCATGCGGTGAATGACTTGACGATACTCGTACATCTCGAACCTCCTGTTGCTCATGCGATTACCTCCCGGATTGTGTAAGTTTCCAGGAGTATACGCGATTTTTTTCAAGGTTCGAGGTGCTTTTGGGGGGATTACCGGCGCGTCGCGATGCCGTGTCGAGCAGGGGAAGGCTTCGTAGGGGCAGTCATGGGATGGCTTCATTACGGCGATCACAAGGTGGCTCCATTACGGCGATCACAAGGTGGCTCGATTGCGGCGATCACAGGGTGGCTCGATTGCGGTGATCACCGAGTGGCTCCATTACGGCGATTACTAGATGGCTCTATAGCAGTGCTCATTAACACTGTGCACCTTCAATGTCTCGACCTCCCTGCAGTCCGGCAGGAGGGACGGAAGTTTCCGGAGGGATACGGTTTTGAAGCGATCGGCGGGCCGCTCACCGGTGGTCTGGTGGCGCCTGACGTTGGCGACGGTCTCGAGCCAGTTCAGCACCTGATTCTGGACGTCCTCGAGATCCTTGAACGCCCGCATCGGCCAGAAGTTCCGGCGAACGTACTTCACCCCGGACTCGACCTTCCCCTTTTCGTGCGGGGCCCCGGGATTGCACGCCACAGGGGTGATGCCGAAGTGCCGCAGGAAGTCGAGGAACGCTTCGTTGAAGCGGATCACGGATCCGACTCGCTCGGTGACGGCCGTCAGCATATTGTCCACCAGTATCTCTTTGGATGTCCCCCCGAAGTAGCGGAACGCCGCAAGAAGCCCGCAGTGGAGCGCCGCCTGGTTCTGGCTGTGGGTGAACTGCACGTAGAGCATTCTGCTGTAGGCTTCGAGGACCACGAGAGCATACAGCTTCCTTTTCGTATCACCGTACGCAAGGGAGCCGAAGTGCCCCCAATCGACTTGGACCTGCTCCCCCGGGGAGGACTCGAAGCGGACGAAGGCGCTCCGGCGGGATGACGCTCCCCGCAGCTCCCTCAGGTATTGTTTGAGGATGGTGATTTCACCGTCAAACCCCTTGTCCCGGATCTGCTTCAGG
>JANQGB010001514.1 GCA_028277545.1 Phycisphaerae bacterium
GAGCAGGCCGAGCAGGGGGTTGACTACTTCACGATTCACGCCGGTGTTCTGTTGCGCTATGTGCCGCTGACAGCCACGCGGACCACCGGCATTGTCTCCCGCGGCGGGTCGATCATGGCCAAGTGGTGCCTGGCCCACCATCAGGAGAACTTCCTCTATACGCATTGGGATGAGATCTGTGAGATTTGCGCTGCTTACGACATCTCGTTTTCCATCGGGGACGGCCTGCGGCCCGGCAGCATTGCCGATGCCAATGACGAGGCCCAGTTTGCCGAATTGCAGACCCAGGGAGAGCTGACCCGACGGGCCTGGGAATTCGACGTGCAGGTGATGAACGAGGGGCCCGGCCACGTGCCCATGCACCTGATCAAGGAAAACATGGAAAAGCAGCTTGAGTGGTGTGACGAAGCGCCGTTCTACACGCTCGGTCCGCTGACCACCGATGTTGCTCCGGGCTATGACCACATCACCAGTGCCATCGGGGCGGCGATGATCGGCTGGTATGGTACGGCGATGCTCTGCTATGTGACGCCCAAGGAACACCTGGGTCTGCCCGACAAGGAAGACGTCAAGCAGGGGATCATCGCCTACAAGATTGCCGCCCACGCCGCCGACCTGGCCAAAGGCCATCCGGGGGCCCGGGCCTGGGACGATGCCCTGAGCAAGGCTCGCTTTGAGTTTCGCTGGCAGGATCAGTTCAACCTGAGCCTCGATCCGGAGACGGCCCTGGCCTATCACGACCAGACGCTGCCGGCCGAAGGGGCCAAGGTCGCCCACTTCTGCTCCATGTGCGGGCCCAAGTTCTGTTCCATGAAGATTACCCAGGACATCCGCGACTATGCGAAGGAAAAGGGCCTGGACGATCAGCAGGCCCTCGCCGAAGGCATGAAAGATAAATCCGAAGAATTCAAGCAGAAGGGCAACTTGATTTATCAGTGATGCACCAGCCGGAATTCAACTTTCCGCTTTGGAAAAATGGCATCTCCGATTCAAGACAGAGCTCTTCTAGTAAAGGTCCGTGTGACTTTTCACAGGCATTTCGATCGCCCTTTCAGTTGGCCCCTGCCTGACTTGCAAAACAGCCCCATTCTGCGATAATCCTTGGTTTCGATATTGCATTTGAAGAATCGGGCCTGAATATAACTCTATTCAAGCCAGTCCGTTACCGGAGGATTACATGTTCAAACAGATCGACTCCAGTTGTGATCACATCGCACTGGAGAACCGCATCTTACAGTGGTGGGATCAGTCCGATGCCTTCGAGAAGCTGCGCGCCAGGAACGCCGGCAAGCCCAGGTGGTCCTTTCTGGACGGCCCCATCACGGCCAACAACCCCATGGGCGTGCACCACGCCTGGGGCCGGACGCTGAAGGACTGCTACCAGCGCTACCACGCCATGCTCGGCAGGGAACTGCGCTACCAGAACGGCTTTGACTGTCAGGGGCTCTGGGTGGAGGTCGAGGTGGAGAAGGAGATGAACTTTGCGACCAAGGCCGACATCGAGCGACACGGCCTGGAGGAGTTCATCAACCGCTGCAAGGCTCGCGTGCAGAAATACTCCGCGGTGCAGACGGCCCAGTCGGTTCGCCTGGGTTACTGGATGGACTGGGACAATTCCTACTACACCATGAGCGAGGAGAACAACTACACCATCTGGTCCTTCCTGAAGAAATGTCACTCCCGCGGACTGATTTACAAGGGGCTGGACGCGATGCCCTGGTGTCCGCGCTGCGAAACGGGCATCAGCGAGCAGGAGCGCCGCGAGGGCTACAAGAACATCACCGATACGGCCGTTTTTGTGCAGATGCCATTACTGGGACGCGAGAACGAATACCTGCTGATCTGGACGACCACCCCCTGGACCCTGGCGGCCAACGTCGCCGCAGCGGTCAATCCCGAATTGAAGTACGCCCGCGTCCGCCAGAACGATGCCGTCTATTACCTCGCCGAAGGGCTGGTGCCCATCATGAAAGAGAAGGGCAAGTTCGAAATCGAGGCGACCCTGCCCGGAGCGGACATGCTCGGCTGGGAGTATGAGGGACCCTTCGACAATCTGCCGGTTGTGCAGCAGACCTTCAAGGAAGCAGGCTATACCCACCGCGTAATTGCCTGGAAGGACATCTCCGCCACCGATGGCACCGGCATTGTCCATATCGCCCCGGGCTGCGGTAAGGAAGACTTCGAGCTGGGCAAGGAACTGGGCCTGCCAACGCTCATGCCCATCGACGAGAAAGGCCAGTACCACAGCGGTTTCGGCTTCCTGGAAGGCCAGGGGGCCCACGACGTGGCCGATGAGGTGCTGACCAACCTCCGCGAATCCGGCTTCTACTACAAGAAAGAGAGCTACGAGCACGACTATCCCCATTGCTGGCGCTGCAAGACCAAGCTGCTGTTCCGTTCGGTGGACGAGTGGTACATCAACATGAACTGGCGGGATGAGATCAAGGAAGTCGTCAAGCAGATCCGCTGGATCCCCGGCTGGGGCCAGAGCCAGGAGCTGAACTGGCTGGACAATATGGGCGACTGGATGATCTCCAAAAAGCGCTTCTGGGGCCTGGCGTTGCCGATTTTCGAGTGCGAGTGCGGTCACTTCGACGTGATCGGCTCCCGCGAGGAACTCCAGCAGCGTGCCGTCGCGGGCTGGGAAGTCTTCGAGGGCAATACGCCGCACCGGCCCTGGGTCGACGCTATCAAGCTCAAGTGCGAAAAATGCTCCGGCACTATGAGCCGCATCGAAGATGTAGGCAACCCCTGGCTGGACGCGGGAATCGTGCCCTTCTCCACGGTCAAGTACAACGAAGATCGCGACTACTGGCAGCAGTGGGTTCCGGCCGACCTGGTGCTGGAGTGCTTCCCGGGGCAGTTCCGCAACTGGTTCTATGCCCTGCTGGCAATGAGTACCATGATGGAAAACATGCCGCCCTTCAAGACGCTGTTGGGGCACGCCCTGGTCAAGGATGAGCATGGGCAGGACATGCACAAGTCCAGCGGCAATGCCATCTGGTTCGATGACGCCGCCGAGCATCCGGATCTGGGCGCTGACTGCATGCGCTGGCTTTATTGTTCGCAGAACCCCGAGCACAATCTGAATTTCGGCTACGGCATCGGCAAGCAGATCCACCGCCGGGTCTTCAGCACCTGGTGGAATGTCTACAGCTTCTTCAGCAACTATGCCCGCCTGGACGGTTTCGATCCCTCCCGCGAGCCGGTGCCCTACGAGCAGTTGCAGGATATCGATCGCTGGCTGCTCAGCAAACTGCAGGGATTGATCCAGACCGCCCATACGGCCCTGACCGACTATAAGGTCGAAGCCCTCGTCCAACAGGCGGATGATTTCATCGAGCGGCTCTCCAACTGGTACGTACGGCGCAATCGCCGGCGTTTCTGGCGGGCAAAAAGCGATTCTGATACCGACAAGCTGGCCGCTTACCAGACGCTTTATCGCGTGCTCACGGATCTGGGTCGCGTCCTGGCCCCGGTGGTACCCTTTATCACGGAGGAGATGTACCAGAACCTGGTGCGGGCCCACGATGATGTCGCACCAGGTTCTGGTACATCTCCTCCGTGATAAAGGGTACCACCGGGGCCAGGAC
>JANQGB010000072.1 GCA_028277545.1 Phycisphaerae bacterium
GCCGTCTCCTCCTCCCGCGGGGTCCAAGGCCATCAGTCTGCGTGAACTGCGTCGCGTTTTGACCGGCGCAGGCATCAATATGGCTCAGACGATCGTCAAGGGGGCAGCCGAATGCGGCGTCAGGCGTCCGCGCGTTCTGCCGGACACGCCGGTGACCGTCGACAGTGACGACCAGCTTAGAACCGGTCCGTCCGATCCGGCGCCAGTCACGCTGCGCGACTCGGTCATCGAGCACTTTGAGAAGCTGCTGGCCCGCTACCGCGGTCGGGTCTACGTCGAGTTCGGGCGTACCGCGGCCGCGATGCTGGACCTGTCCGGGCCGGAGTTCGAGTTCTCCGTTCGCCGAAGGTCTGGCCGGCAGTTGGGTCTAATTGATGTCACTGTCGAGGTCCGTCGCGACGGGCGCCTGGTCCAGGAGATCGAAGTGCTGGCCAACGTGACCTTCTCGCGTGACGTGGTGGTGGCCAGGCGAGCGATCAACCAGAAGGCCGAGATTCGCCCGACGGACGTGCAACTCAACGAGATGACCTTTGACGACCTGGACCGGCTGGGAATGGCTGACCTCTCGCAGGCCATTGGGCAGCGAGCCAAGAAGTTCGTGCCCGCGGGCCGCATGCTCGAGTTGCGCGATCTGGAGACGGTTCCGCTGGTCAAGCGCGGGCAGTTGGTGGAGGTCCACTCGACGGTAGGGGCCACGACCATCCGGACGGCGGCCAAAGCGGTCGAGTCGGGCAGCCTGGGCGAACTGGTCGAGCTGCGCAGCGCCGACAATAAGAGGCGGACGCTGCTGGGCAAAGTCACCGGGCCTCGCCGGGTCGAGCTTCACGAGGGTGGTGGCACCGGCAGTCGCTACGGCGAGCGGCGGGTGGCAGTTGCAGGAGCAACGCGATGAGACGCTGGCTGACACTGACCGTGCTGGTGATTGTAGTGCCGCCGGTCACGAGGGCCGTGGCCCAAACGTCGTCGCTGGGCGAGCGGGCCCAGCAGGTGCAGAAAGACGACCCGGCGGGACCGAACACCTCCTCCCAGCGCGAGGCGGGTAAGAGGTACCAGGGCAACAAGACTCTGGAACGGGCCTCTCTCTTTGCCATCGAGGTTCCACCGCCCAAGGAGTTCAAGGTCAACGACCTGATCACCATCGTGGTGCGGCATCAGAAGAAGTTCGAGGCCGACGCGGAACTCGAGCAGAAGAAGGACTACGAGATCAAGAGTGAGCTCGACGCGTTTCTGAAGTTCATCGATGGCGGTGTCGGGTCGGCCGCGTTCCGGCGGGGCAAGCCCAATATCGAGTATGGCTTCGACACCTCGACCAAGGGCGAGGGAGACGCCAAGCGCGAGGACAAGTTCGTCACGCGCCTGGGCGGCACGATCATCGACGTCAAGCCCAACGGAAACCTGGTCATCCAGGCCCGCAGCACGCTGAGGCACGAGGAGGAGGCCGCCATCGTCATGGTGACTGGTGAGTGTCGCAGCGTGGACGTGACCCCTGACAACACCATCCTCAGCACGCAGATCGCCAAGCTGAACATCACGGTGGACAACCAGGGGGCGGTCAAGGATTCGGCCACCCGGGGCTGGATTCCCAAGCTGCTGGATACCCTCAAGCCGTTCTAGAGGACCGAGATGAAGAGCGTTGCAGTTGTCATCTTGAGTCTGCTGCTGACGACCGCTACAGCGGCGGCGCAGACCTCGCGTACCGGGGGCTCGGCGACCACTTCTCGCGTTGGGGACGTGACCACGCTCAAGGGCCACGGCGTCAACTACCTGACAGGGCTGGGCCTGGTCGTCGGCCTGGCGGGCACGGGCGACGGGGATGACTACCTGCC
This sequence comes from Phycisphaerae bacterium, assembly GCA_028277545.1. Taxonomy (GTDB): domain Bacteria; phylum Planctomycetota; class Phycisphaerae; order UBA1845; family UBA1845; genus JANQGB01. The sequence continues at coordinate 1,827 of JANQGB010000072.1, forward strand.
CGCCATGCAGCCGCTGGCCAAGTCGCTGAGCGGCTTCTTCGCTGATCCGGTCGCTTCGATGGAGGAGCTCAAGGACACCAAGAACGTGGCAGTCGTGCTGCTCGAGGCCACGCTGCCAGAGAACGGCACTCGCGAGGGAGACCGCATCGACGTCAGGGTGAGCGCCTTCGGGGCGGCCAAGAGTCTGGAAGGCGGGCGCCTGCTGCCGGTCCCCTTGCTCTACCCGGACACGCGGGTCGACGAGATCTTCGCCCTGGCGGCGGGGCCGGTGACCCTGCCCAACTCCGAGGTGTTGACCGGCGGCGTCGTCGAGAACGGGGCCGTCATGCAGGTCGACAACTTCAAGGAGGTCGTGGCCTGGGGCCGCGATCTGCCCTTCAGCAGCACCTGGGTTCAACAGGATGCCAGTTACCTCACGCTGGTGATCCAGGACAGCCACGCCTCCTGGACGCTGGCCCGCGAGATCGCCCAGGCGGTGGACTCGGAACTGGCTCTGGCTGCCGACCTGGATCACGTCGCCCTGGCGGTGGACGCGAAGAATGTCCTGGTGCTGGTGCCCGAGGACCGGATGGTCGACCTGGCGGACTGGATCAGCCAGATCGAACAGGCTCCCCTGCTGCTGATTGAAGCGTCCGGTGCCACGGTGACTGTCAACCGGACGACGGGCACGATCATCGCCAGTGCCAGCGCCACCATGTCGCCGGTTATCGTGTCGCACCGGGGGCTGACCATCACGGTGGCGAGTCAGGAAGACGAAAACGGGCTGTTCGCCCCGGATGGCAGCGTGCAGAACTTCGTGGCGCTGGATCCGGGGGGCACGAGCAATCCCCAGGCCAGGGAGCTGCTCGAGGCGCTTAACCGCCTGGACGTGCCGATCGAGGATCGCATCGACATTCTGACGCAGATTCACAGCATGGGGGCGCTTCACGCCCGGCTGGTTATCAGGGACTAGAGATGTCAGATATTGGCACAGTACAACCGAGCTCCGTGCAGCCAGCTGCGTTGTCGGCCCGGGGTGAGCGAAAGCTGGACCAGCTTCGCGACAGTGCGGCCCAGGTGGTCGGTTCGGTGTTCTACGGCACTCTGCTCAAGAACCTGCGATCCAGCAGTCTGCAGGGCGAGATCGGACACGGCGGTCGTGGCGAAGAGGTCTTCCAGGCCCAGCTCGACCAGGTGCTGGCCGAGCGGGCAGGCCAGGCCAGGAACTTCGATCTGGCCGACGTGATCGTCCGCAGGTTCGAGCGCCAGGTACGGGTGCTCTGGGATCAGCGTCCGGTCGGGGGAGACGAATCATGAAGCCACAGAAGCCGGAAGACTTCGGTGCCGGGCTGGTGATGACGTTGACGCGGCTCGAGGAACTGCACGGCGAACTGGCGGTGCAGGTCGATCGCAAGATCGAGCGAATGCGTGAGGCTGACACCGAAGGTATCAACGAGTGTGTGGCGTGCGAGCAGGACTTGATGCGGCGCATCGGCGAGCAGGAGGGCCTGCGCCGCCTGCTGACCGACCGGCTGGGGCGTTCGTACGGGATGAGCCCTCAGAAGGCGCGGCGCCTGACGGTGGCTGAGCTGGCGGAAAGACTGAGCCCGCCGCACCGGGCCAATCTCATCGCGGTGGCCCAGCGGCTCAAGAAACTGGCCACGCGGGTCGAGCGCCGCAACCGCGTGGCTGGGGCCCTGGGTGCGACCATGGTCAAGCATCTGGGCTGCGTGTTGTCGACGCTGACGGCGTCACCGCCGCGTGCCGGGGCCTACTCCCCGGGCGGCGGCAAGGTGGGGGCGGCCCCGCAACGACTGTTCGAGACGGTGGGATAGAGACCATGGGACTGGTGAACTCCGCACTACAGATCGGCCGCAGCGCGTTGCAGAGCTACCAGAGTGCCTTGCAGGTGGTGGGTAACAACATCTCCAACGCGGGCAACGCGGACTACACGCGGCAGTCGGTAGGGATGTCGGCGATTCACGGTTCGCCGCTGGCCGAGGGTATGCAGCCCGGGGCGGGCGTGGCGCTCACCGAGTTGAAGCGGAACCTGGACGAGTCGCTGGAGAACCGCCTGCGGGCCGCCATCGGTGACGTGGAGTCGGCAGTCGCCCGGCAGCAGGCGCTCTCGGAGGTGGAGGCCTTCTTCGACGAAACCACCGGCACCGGACTGTCCAGCAAGCTGGCCGAGTTCTTCCACGGCTTCGCCGACGTGCAGAACAGCCCGACCGACCTGGGCGTCCGCGAGATCACGCTGGCCCAGGGAACGGCGCTGGCCGACACGCTTTCTGACATTCGAGATGAGCTCAAGGCCCTGGGTGACGAGATCGACGGCCAGATCGCCGACCTGGTGGTGCAGGCCGACGAACTGGCCGGCAAGATCGCCGAACTCAACGCGGAGATCACTGCGGCCGAGGCGGGCAGCCAGGACGCTGCCCACGCCCTGCGGGATCAGCGTGACGGACTGCTGCGGGACTTGTCCGAGATATTCGATGTCAGCGTACGGCACCAGGCGGACGGGAGCATATATGTATACGCCGGTTCCGAGCCGTTGATCCTGGGCGGTGTTTCGCGCGGGCTGACGACGGACCGCAGCACCGACGGCGAGTTTGCCCGCACTACCGTGCACTTTGCTGACGGGTCGGATACGGGCTCCAGAGTCCCGGTTCAAGGCGGTCGCCTGGACGGACTGATCCAGGCCCGCGACACCGAGGCTTACGGGCGGCTCTCCTCTATCGATGAGCTGGCGGGTGCCATCATCTACGAGGTCAACCGTATTCACTCTGAGGGGCAGGGACTCACCGGCTTTAGCTCGGTGACCGGCAGTTACACGGTTCAGGATACGACGGCCGCCCTGGACAGCAGCGACGCCGGCATGGATTTCGCTCCGACCAACGGCAGCTTCTACGTCGCCCTGACTGACGATGCCACCGGAACCGTGGTGGCCTATCAGGTCGAGGTGGATCTGGACGGTACCGACGACGACACGACGCTCGACTCGCTGGTAGCTGACATCAACGCCACGGTAGACGGTCTGGCGGCCTCGGTCACGGCGGACAACCGCCTGCAGCTCGAGGCTGACGACGGATACTCCTTCAGCTTCGGCCACGACGGCGAGGGCGCTCGCGAAGACACCGCCGGCGTGCTGGCGGCGCTGGGGATCAACACCTTCTTCGAGGGAACCACCGCCGCGGACATGCGAGTCAACGAGGTGCTGGAGGGCAGTCCGGCGATGCTGGCGGCCTCTAGCGTCAACTTCCCCGGTGACGGGTCCAACGCCGGGCGGCTGGCACAGGTGGCCTCGACACCCAGCGACGCGCTTAACGGTGTGTCGGTGACCGACGGCTACAACCGGGTGGCCAACGATGTGGCCGTCGCTGGTGGTGCCGCCTTGGACCAGGTGGAGAGCGCCAACGCGGTTCACCTGGCACTGCAATCACAGAAGGAAAGCATCAGCGGCGTGAACCTCGACGAAGAGACGCTGGAGCTGCTGAAGTTCGAGCGGGCCTACCAGGGGGCGGCCCGATACGTGACTACCGTGGATCAGATGATGAACGAGTTGCTGGCTCTGGTCAGCTAACGCCGCGCAACAGGCCGCGGTGGCAGGTAGAGACAAACCATGGCGATGAGTTCCGTCAACGTGTCGCGAGTTTCCTTCAATCAGCAGATCAACACGCTGCTGAGCTCGCTACGGAGCAGT
>JANQGB010000121.1 GCA_028277545.1 Phycisphaerae bacterium
TGGCAGATGCCACCGCGTTCCAGGAGGCCTTTAGCGGCGGACTGTAACCAGTACCGGGCACCAGGGTTTACGTTCGTAGCCGGCCGCTTCGCACGCCCGAGCCCCGCCTCCTGCGGTGCCGGAGCCTGGGGTGACCAGGGCCTCCTGCCAGCATCTTCAGCGGGGTTTTGGGACTTCCCGCTCGTGTGGTGGTGTCCTCCAGCCGATAACAACATTATATGGCGCTGACACGGCCACGGGTCCGTGTCGCCAGCTACCCTCGTTCCGGTGGACACACGGCATGACACAACTGAAAACCGATCCCTCCGCGGCTCGGACACGCGACGATCGCCGCGGCCTCGACGTTCGGTCACTCAAGCAGTCGTTTCTCAACCACATCGCTTTCACACAGACCAAGGTGGCCGACGTTGCCACTAAGTGGGATCTGTATCGTGCCCTGGCCATGACGGTGCGCGACCGACTGGTGGATCGGTGGATCGCCACCCGCCGGGCTTACGACGACTGCCAGGACGCCAAACGCGTCTACTACCTGTCGCTGGAGTTCCTGATCGGGCGGACGCTGGGCAACAGCCTGGTAAACCTCGGTCTTTACGATGAGTGCTACCAGACGCTGTTCGAACTGGGCTACGATCTGGAGGAAATCCGCGACGTCGAAGAGGAGGCCGGGTTAGGCAACGGCGGTCTAGGCCGGTTGGCTGCCTGCTTCCTCGACTCCATGGCCACTCTGGAACTACCCGCCTGCGGATACGGCATCCGCTACGACTACGGCATGTTTCATCAGCGCATACGCGACGGGCACCAGGTGGAAGAGCCGGACGACTGGCTGCGCCTGGGCAATCCGTGGGAAATAGCCCGGCCGGAAGACACCCTGAAAGTCCAGTTCTACGGGCGAGTCGAGCGCTACACCGACCAGAAGGGCAACAGCCGCTATCGCTGGGTGGACACCCACGACGTCCAGGCCCTGCCCTACGACATGCCCGTGCCGGGCTACCGCAACAACACCGTCAACAACCTGCGGTTGTTCTCCGCCAAGTCGACTCACGAGTTCGATCTCGATTACTTCAACCATGGCGACTACCTGCGGGCCTGCGAAGACAAGTCGCACACCGAGAACATCACCAAGGTGCTCTATCCCAAGGACGACTCCGCCCAGGGGCGCGAGCTGCGCCTCAAACAGGAGTATCTGCTGGTGTCGGCCTCACTGCAGGACATCCTGCAGCGGTTTACCAGGCAGCACGACGATTGGAAGCTGCTGCCCGACCATGTTGCCATTCAACTAAATGACACCCATCCGGCACTGGCCGTCGCGGAGTTGATGCGGCTGCTGCTGGACCGCGAGGGCCTCGGTTGGGAGGACGCCTGGGACATCACCACGCGCACCTTTGCCTACACCAACCACACCGTGATGCCCGAGGCGCTCGAGAAATGGTCCACCGGCCTGCTGGGCCACCTGCTGCCCCGCCACCTGGAGGTCATCTACGAGATCAACCAGCGCTTCCTGGACGAGGTGGCCCGGCGCTACCCCGGCGACGGTGAACGGCTGGCCCGCATGTCGCTAATCGAGGAGGGCTACGAGCCCAAGGTGCGCATGGCCCACCTGGCCATAGTGGGCAGTCACTCGATAAACGGTGTCTCCGCCCTGCACACGCAGATTATCAAGGACCGGGTCCTGCGGGATTTCAACGAGTTCTATCCCGATCGCTTCAACAACAAGACCAACGGTGTCACACCCCGGCGCTGGCTCAAGAAAGCCAACGCCCCGCTCGCTTACCTGATCAGCGACGCCATCGGGGACAAGTGGGTCTCGAATCTGCAACTGCTTCGCAACCTGGTGCCGTTGGCTGACAACACGGAGTTCCAGGGGCGCTGGCGGGAGATCAAGCGGCTCAACAAGGATCGGCTGGCGGGGCACCTGCACTACAAGCAGGGGCTGGTGCTGGACCCGGACACGATGTTCGACTGCCAGGTGAAGCGCCTGCACGACTACAAGCGCCAGTTGCTGAACATCCTGCACGCCATCACGCTGTACAACCGGCTCAAGTCGGGCAACGACACCGACTTCGTTCCGCGGACCATCCTGCTGGCGGGCAAGGCCGCCCCCGGTTACTTCCACGCCAAGCAGACCATCAAGCTGGCCACCGCGGTTGGCCAGGTAATCAACAACGACCCGCAAGTGGCGGGCCGACTCCAGGTGGTCTTCCCGGAGAACTACTGTGTTGGCCTGGCAGAGGTCATCATTCCGGCCGCCGACCTGTCCGAGCAGATCTCCACGGCGGGCATGGAGGCCTCCGGCACGGGCAACATGAAGTTTGCCCTCAACGGCGCCCTGACCATAGGCACGCTGGATGGTGCCAACATAGAGATCAAGGAAGAGGTCGGCGACGAGAACATCTTCATATTCGGCCTGACGGCGCAGCAGATCGACGAGCACCGCGCCTCGGGCTACAACCCCTGGGCCTACTACCACGGCCACGAGGACTTGCGGACGGCGATCGACCAGATCGCGGGCAACCACTTCTCGCCAGGCGAACACGGCATGTTCCAGGCCCTGATCGATCGCCTCTTCCAGGAGGGCGATCCGTACATGGTGCTGGCGGACTACGCCTCGTACCTCGAGTGCCAACAGCGGGTAAGCGAGGCCTACCGCGATCAGCGCCGCTGGACCCGTATGTCGATCCTCAACACCGCCAACATGGGCAAGTTCTCCAGCGACCGCACGATCCAGGAATACGCCAGCGAAATCTGGAACGCCCGCCCTGTGCCGGTGCCGTTGGCTTAGGCGAAACGCTGAAACGTCGAAACGCTGAAACGTCAAAACGCCAAAACCAAAGCAAAGTCACAAACTCAAAAAGTCAAAACGTCAAAACGGCACAACGGCAAGCTGGATGGCAACGTTCGTTGCCTGGGGCATGCTTGGCGCGGTGGGGCGGCGGCTACTCAGCCGGCGGTGTTTGCGGTCGCCTCTTCTTCGTCCGCGGTCACCAGGGTGGAGGGGTCCACGGTGACCGCGCGGACGCCCTTGGAGCGCAGTCCCCAGTAAGCCAGCACACCCTCCGGGATGTCCGGCGGGTCGTAGAAGAAGCGTCTCACGTTTACACCATCCACGGCAGCCACGTTCACGTCGCCCGACGTCCGGAGATCTATGGCCTCTTCTTCCACGCGGGCGCCCGGAGTGCCGGGTCGGCCGTGCACCACGCGGACCGTCGGATAACACGGGGCGCTGGTCTGATTGTCGACCACTACCGCTTGTCGCCCGTCGGTCAGGGTGACGATCGAGCCGAGCATGAACGGGGGGACCAGGCGGTTGATGGCCGCTATCACTATCGGGTCGAACCAGCCCTCATACTCCGGCTGCTGTATGTCGTGCAGGGCCTGGATGGTTGGTCTGGGGCGCTCGGGCGTGCCCAGAAGATGGTCGAAGGCATTGACCGCGGCCAGGATGCGTGCAAACACGTGAATCCTCTCGCCCGCCAGCCCGGCTGCGGGGCGCTCAGGATCCCGCGGCTTCACCTTGGGGAACCCCCGGCCGTCAAACCGCTGGTGATGGTGGGCGACCAGGTAGACGCAGACCGCCGGCAACCGGCCTCGCAACATCTCGCATCCGATCCTGGCGTGACCCCGGTAGGCCGGGTCAACCTGGCGGGGGTCGATGGCGCATATCTCCTTCGTCCACGA
>JANQGB010000139.1 GCA_028277545.1 Phycisphaerae bacterium
ACGACATCGGCCGCCAGCGGGACGCCCGGGCCATCTTCAGAGAGTGCCTCCGGCGCTGGCCGATCAAGCAACGGGTCTGGCACTACGCTGCCCTGGCTCATCTGCCCTGGTCGTGGTACGCCCGACGGGCGTCAGTTAGCGGAGCGCACTGATCATGGACCGTTGCCGGCCGGACTACCTGCACATGTGCCTGCTCCGCAGCGACGTCGAGCGCGTGGCCCACCACGTGGGCGGACGCCTGCTGGACCTGGGCTGCGGCAGCCAGCCCTATCGCGAATTGCTGGAGCCGCACGCCGAGCGCTACGTCGGATTCGACCTTCCGCCCGAGCAGTGGCACGGGGTGGTCACCCGGGCGGACGTCTTCGGGCAGGCCGGCAATCTGCCCTTCGCCGAGGGCAGCTTCGACACGGTGGTCTGCTTCCAGGTTCTGGAGCACGTGCCCGAGCCCTGGACCATCATCGAAGAGGCGGCCCGCGTCTTGCGCCCAGGGGGGTGTCTGCTGCTCACCGCGCCGCAGCACTTCCACGTCCACGGGCAGCCCGACGACTTCTTCCGCTTCACCCGACACGGACTGATCTCGCTGGCCCAGCGGGCCCACCTGTCCACCGTCGAGTGCTGCGAGCAGGGCGGCGGCTGGGTGGCGGTCAGCGAGTCGGTCCTGCAGTACCTCTCGGCCCACTACTGGCGCACCGTCCGCCGGCCAAACTTCACCCGGCGTATCTGCCGCCTGGGCAACCGCGTATTCGGCTGGCTCGACCGGCGCTTTCCCTACCCCGGCAATCCCTGCAACCTGACCCTGGTAGCCCGTAAACCCGCCTGAGCCCCATTGCCCGGCGGACCCGTTGTACCGCAGGCATCCTGCCTGCAGCGTCAGCGCGGCGTTCGCACGCGGCCTGCGACCGGCGTTTCTGCAGGGTGGAAGCCTGCGGTAGAAACCGCCTCGCGCTGTACTGCGAACCGGCCCAGGGCCCGGCTGTTGCAGGCCTGCGGGGCGTTATATATATATGTCTTCCATGAAATACCGAACCGAAATCTGCAACCTGGCGGACCACGTGGGGCAGGAAGTCACCCTCTGCGGGTGGGTCTATAACACGCGCTTCTCCGGCAAGATCGGCTTTGTCATCGTGCGCGACGGCAGCGGCCTGTGCCAATGCGTGATGGAGAAGAACGAGCAGACCGCCGAGATGTTCGCCGCCGCCAAGCACCTGGGGCAGGAGTCGGCCCTGGAAGTCCGCGGCACAGTGAACCGTGAAGAGCGCTCGGTCGGCGGCTTTGAACTGAAGGTGGCCGATCTTAAAGCGGTGCACGAGGCTGTCGACTATCCCATCACGCCCAAGGCCCACGGCATCGACTTCCTGATGAAGCACCGGCATCTGTGGTTTCGATCGCGCCGGCAGCACGTTCTGCTGCGCATGCGGGCCACGCTGATCGACTCGATCCGGAGCTACTTCAACGACAACGGCTACGTGCTGATCGACACGCCGATCTTCTCCGGGGCTGCCGGCGAAGGCACCAGCACCCTGTTCGGCGTGGACTACTTCGGTGAGCCGGCCTACCTGGCCCAGACCGGCCAGTTGCACGTCGAGGCGGCCTGCATGGCCCATGGCAAGGTCTACTGCTTCGGCCCCACCTTCCGGGCGGAGAAGTCCAAGACCAGGCGGCACCTGACCGAGTTCTGGATGGTCGAGCCGGAGATCGCCTTCGCCAGCCTTAACGACGTCATCGCCATGGCCGAGGACTTCATCTGCAGCATCGTGGAACGCGTGCTGGGCAAGCACCGCGAGGACCTCGAATTCCTGGAGCGCGACCTGGCCCCGCTGGAGGCCATCCGCAAGCCGTTCGTGCGGCTGACCTACTCCGAGGCGGCCGAGATGCTCCGCGGGCCCGAGGCCAGGGCACTGCTGGAAAAGGATCTGGCCGACAAGACCGCCGCCATCAAGGAGCTGGGCCACAAGATCGAGGAGTACGACGAGAACGCCACGACGGCTCGCAAGAAGTGGCAGCAGGAGAAGGCCGCCCAACAGGCCGTCGACGCCCGCATGGAACTGGCCGAGCTCGAGGAGCAGGTCGAGAACATACCTCACCACATGGAACTGGCGGCCAACTTCGAGTGGGGTACGGACCTGGGCGGTTCGGACGAGACCATCATCTCGCGGCTGCACGATCGCCCGGTCTTCGTGACCCACTACCCCAGCGACGTCAAGGCCTTTTACATGCGGGTGGATCGCGACAACAACAAGCTGGTCGAGAACTTCGACATGCTGGCCCCCGAAGGCTTCGGCGAGATCATCGGCGGGTCGGCCCGCGAGGAGGACTACGACATCCTCCTGTCACGCATCCAGGCCCATAACCTGCCGATCGACTCCTACGAGTGGTACCTCGACCTGCGCCGCTACGGCAGCGTGCCCCACGGCGGCTTCGGCCTGGGCGTGGAACGCACCCTGGCCTGGCTCTGCGGCCTCAGACACATAAGGGAGACGATTCCCTACCCGCGGATGATGGGCAAGATCTACCCGTAGCGTGAGCGTCGCGGACCGCTGGCGTAGGGCCGTTCTGAGGTAGGGTCCGCTCCGCGGACCGTCAACGGCGGTGATCGACTTTTGCGAATCAGGTCCGCACCGCGGACCGTACGCCGGGCGACGTCGTAACGAGCCGCGAACTTCAGTTCGCGCGGACTTCCAACTGGTGAGGACGCCCCGAACTCGATCGAACCGGATGACGCACGAGTCTTGAGGCGGTAGGGTCCGCTCCGCGGACCGCCAATGCTAACGAGCCGCGAACTTTAGTTCGCGCGGACTCCCAAATGGCGAGGACGCCCCGAATTCGATCGGACCGAACGACGCACGATTCTTGAGGCGGTAGGGGCCGCTTCACGGACCGTCAACGACGGTGATCGACTTTCGCGAGTCCGGTCCGCACAGCGGACCCGACCAGCGGGCGGACAGCCCGCAAGCACTAACGAGCCGCGAACTTTAGTTCGCGCGGACTTCCAAATGGTGAGGACGCCCCGAATTCGATCGGACCGAACGACGCACGGTTCTTGAGGCGGTAGGGTCCGCTCTGCGGACCATTTATGCAGGTGAACGTTCTCTTCGATTCCGGTCCGCACAGCGGACCCTACCAGCGGGCCAACAGCCCGCATCAACCACCGGCGAGGCCAGGATGGCTCAGACGCCCACATGCCAACGGAGTGGCAGGCCGACTATCCACAACGCCACCGACCTGGACACCGAGCGCCTGACGCACATCTGCCTGCAGGCCACGGCCACCTGGCGTCTGGGCGGGGCGGTGGTCCGGGTGCGTTACAGCCGCGGGGCCGACTTCTCGGGAAGCTGCTACTACGGCAGCGGGCGCATCTTCGTCAACATCGGCCGCCACGTCGTCTATCCCTACCGCATGGGCACCCACATAGCCCGCACCCGCAGCAACGCCCGCCACTGGTGGAAGCCGATCTACACCATCGAGTTGAACGACGCCTATCAACTGGCCCTCTTCGTGTTTCTGCACGAGTGCTTTCACCTGCTGGTCAAACGGGCTCGCCGCAACCCCCGCCAGAAGGAATCCATGTGCGACCGCTTCGCCGCCCGAATTTTGGTGGACGCCTACGTCACCGCGGTGCATGACGAAGAGGGTCACCCCGTCCCCCGCACCGACTGGGACT
>JANQGB010000147.1 GCA_028277545.1 Phycisphaerae bacterium
CACCGCAAGAGACCTGCCCGATGAACTCGGTCAAGGGCAGTGCCATCTTGACCAGGTAGTAGACGCGGGCCGATTGTTGAACCGGCTCCTCCAGGTCGATGGTGCCGGGCGCCGCGTCGTCCGCCGGTGACTCGATCTCCTCTTGCACGGTCTCGGTCGTGGTAAGTACCTGCGTCCACCGCGCCGCACAGTAGATGCCAATATGGCTCAACACCGAGAGAACCAGCAGCAGCAGGAAGATGCTTCTGGCCGCGCGGACGGTCTGTAACGCACCGGCGTAGTCCTGGTAGTTCTCGCTGTCGAACGAACCAGCGGCGTCGGATGGGTTGGGGTACTCTGCCATGAGACGCATCTCCTTATTCGTCGTGGGCTTTCCCTGCGACCGCGGCGAACGCCTTTCGCGCGGCTTCTATGGTGCGCTCGATGTGCTCGGTGGTGTGCGCCGTCGAGACAAAGAAGCACTCGAACTGTGACGGCGCCAGGTAGACGCCGTGATCCAGCATCAAGTGGAAGTAGCGAGCGAAGGCTGCGGTGTCACACTTGCTTGCCGAAGCGAAGTCGGTGACGGGAGTGGTGCTGAAGAAGACACATCCCATACTGCCGGCGCGAGTCTGGTAGACGGGCACGCCGGCGGCCTCCGCGGCGGCCATGACGCCCTCGGACAATTGAGCCGATCGCTCCTCGAGCTGTTCGTACACACCCGGCTCACCCAGGGCCTGCAAGGTCGCGATGCCGGCTGCCATGGCCAGCGGGTTACCCGACAACGTGCCGGCCTGGTATACCGGGCCGACCGGCGAGATCTTCTCCATCACGTCCTTCCGGCCGCCGTAAGCCGCTACCGGCAGGCCGCCGCCCAGGATCTTGCCCAGACAGGTCAGATCAGGCTTGATGCCGTTGACCGCCTGCGCCCCACCGGCTGAGACACGGAAACCGGTCATCACTTCATCGAAGATCAACAACGAGCCGTGGTGGTCACACAGCTCTCGGAGCGTCTCCAGGTAGCCTGGCGCCGGCGGAACCATGCCCATGTTGCCGGCTATGGGTTCTATCAGCACGCCCGCGATGTCCTGGCCGTGGGCTGCGAAAGCCTGCGCCATGGCCTCGGGGTCGTTGTATGGAACCACCACGGTGTCGGCCGTGGTGCCCGGCGGAACACCGGGGGATGACGGCGTGCCCAGCGTCATTGCGCCGGAACCGGCCTGTACCAGCAGCGAGTCCACGTGGCCGTGGTAGCAGCCTTCGCACTTGATGATCTTCGCCCTGCCGGTGAAACCCCGGGCCAGACGCACGGCGCTCATGGTGGCTTCGGTGCCGGAGTTGACGAAGCGCACCAGTTCGATTGAGGGGAAGCGCGAGATCACAAGCTCGCCGAGCTGGACCTCGAGTTCGGTCGGGGCGCCGAACGAGCAGCCCTTGGCAGCCGCCTTGCAAATGGCGGCCTCCACCAGGTCGTTGGCGTGGCCCAGAATCAGCGGCCCCCAACTGCCGACGTAATCGATGTATTCGTTGCCATCGACGTCTGTGAGGATGGCCCCCTCGCCCTTGGCAATAAAGCGGGGTGTGCCGCCAACGCCGCCAAACGCCCGGACCGGCGAGTTCACCCCGCCGGGCAGAACGCGCGTGGCGGCTCTGTACGCGGACGCCGACTTCTCGGTCGATAGGCTGGATTCAGTCTCGGACATGGCGTCATCATAGGTCCGAGAGGCCGGCATGCAAGCCCCCGCCAGTGCCTGGGAAGCAACGCCAAGGACATCCACAGACCGGAGCC
>JANQGB010000148.1 GCA_028277545.1 Phycisphaerae bacterium
TGTCCCAGTCGACAGCGTCCGCCTGGATCGTCGGCCGCTTGTGGCCCGAATAGTGGCTGGCCATCTGCTCAAGCAGGGCAGCAGCCGCCCAATGGCTCACGGCTTCGCGGTCGGTCTCGGGAATCGTGTCCCCAGTGGCATCCAGCTGGTGTGTGGTTGTGAACCAGACCTGCGCTGCCGTGCCTGCGACCAGGCGCTCATCCATGCGGAGCACATGGCCGTTGAGGGTGAGCTCCGTATGCGACGGAATTGTCCGGCCGCCATCCTTCACTTCGGACAGGCGGCTGAAGTCCTGCACCCATGAGGGCGGCAGGGCGAGCATGGCACTGCCATCAGCCGTGACTTCCTCGAGCAGAACGCGCGGACGGTCAGCCGAATAGCGAAGCCGGGCCAGTTCGATGGCCCGGTCGCGCTGGTCAGCAGTGATGGTCTCACCCGTATCACGGACGAAGTCATCAACCAGAGCCTGATAGTCCGAAAGCGCCACAACGTTTCCTGTGTGAAGTGTTGGTTGGTCATTGCCGGCGTGGCATAAGCGGCTGCCACGCCGGTCCCGTACTGTGCTGGCTCACCATCCGCTTCCGCTTCAGCGGTGGTGCTGCCGCCCGGGCTCATCTCAGCCCGGGCGGCTGCCTCTCTCGGGGGTATTCGCTAGACCGGCAGGCTGCCCTGCAGGCCCCTGTAGTCGACGATGGTGCCGCCGTAGATCTGACGGATTTTGTAGGTGACCTCATCGTTGGTGAACATCGAGCCGTAGGTCGGGGAGTCCTGAACAAAAATCTCAGGCTCTTCCTCGCCATCCAGGAAGCCGATTTCGATGGAGGTGATGTCCACCTTGTCTGCCGACAGGAACCAGTCGTTGGGATCCGTCCAGTACCAGACGGGCATCACCTCAAGCGCGAGGGACTGCTGGAAGGTTCTGTCGTTCTCGGTATTGCGGCGGAAGAGATCGACAGCCTCTTCTTCACCGTCCGGCGCCACCCAGAGGTAACGCGGCGGGATCCCCAGTTGCTCACCGGAGTCCATTTCCTGCTGCTTCAACATGGCCAGGCGACGGTCAGCGAGGGACACCTTGCTGAGAGCAGCCGCACCGAGATTGTTGTGGCTCGCATGAAACAGGGCAGCACCGTCATAGATCACCGGATTCGTGCGCAGCATATCGAGCACGAACTTCGCCAGCGTCCGTTTGGCAGCACGTGACAGCTTCGTCGGGATCTTGGAGATAACCGAGACGTCATCGTTCTTGATCATCTCAAGCGTCACGGTCTCCGTGCCGCCGCGCTTGGTTGCCTTGTACTTCGCAGACTCGTCCGTCGGGCTGGTGAGCGCCGTATAGGCTCCCGACTCCGCAACGGCCGGCAAGTCGCCATAACCACCCCAGCGGGTGCGCTCCTGCTCGCGGAAGTCGTTGACCTGGGTAACTTCGGCCAGCTGGCGCCAGATGTCATACTGGTTGGGGGTGCTGTAGTCCGCGATCATCCGCCGGGTGATCGCGTTGCCAAGAACCTCGGCAAAGCTGCCGCTATTGAGGGCTTCGCGCATGGCCGTGTCGGTGTTGCGGACGAGACCGGTGACACGGGTGTCGCCGGTCAACTGGATGTAGGCTTCGCGGAAAGACCGGGCACGCCGGTGATCGGCGTGTTCAGGATCGAAGAAGGCATCAAAGCGATCTTCAATCTTCTCAAACTGATCCTGGGTTACGGAGGCATTGCCCGTGCCCCCCAGATCAGATACCCGGCCGCTTTCGGTGAAGGAAGCCAGATAGTCCGCCTCCTCCTTGATAACGTCCGTCACCTGAGCCTCGGTAAAGGTCTCTTCTTCGTTGAAGCGATTGGTGAGACGCTCCTTCGCCTTGTCCGGCAGGCTGGAGGCGGCAATCAGGCTTTTGGCTGTGGCACGCGCTTCAACCATGCGGATGGCTTCACGCATCTTCTCGCCGTCTTCCGCAGACAACGGCGCAGGGTTCTGACCGGCCGGGTCAGGCACCGGCGTAACAGCAAGCGCCTCACGCATGATGGAGGCAAGCTCGTCGTCTGACATTGCCTCGAGCTTTGCCCGGTTATGCCCGCGGGCTTCGAGCATGGCGATGATTTC
>JANQGB010000772.1 GCA_028277545.1 Phycisphaerae bacterium
TGTACGGCATACCCATACCGGAAGCGGAGGTCGACAGCGGGATGCGGCGGGTCAAGGACGACGAGCCTGCCAGGGATACCGGTCGCAAGCGCCGGTCTGGCCGCAAGAAGTTCGGCAGCCAGCGGTCACGCAGGAAGTCGCGCCCGGCACGCGAGCCGGTGGTCACCGGTGTCGCCGCCGGCATGCAATTCGTGCCGGCCTGCGCCACGCAGGAGTTCCTGCTCGAGCGGGCCCGCGAGTGCCAGTGGCTGCTCCTGGATCTCTCCGACTTGGACAGCGACTATTATCTGGTCAGCAACGACGGCGGTGCACCCCTGCACGAAGTTTGTGCCGACAAGCTTCGCGATGCCGGGGAGCGCTACATGTCCACCTATGTTCAGGAGTGGGCCCAGGCGTACGAGGACAAGGACCTCCGCGAACTCAGCGACCTGACCGAGCAGGCCGACACCTGGGATAGTCTCGCGACTCTGATGAGCAAGCGAAAGCGAAGCGGGAGCGGGGTCAGCCGGGTGTCGGACGAACTGCGGGCGGCGGTGTCGGAGGTGCTGCAAGCCCTGCCTTTCTGGTCTTATGCGTACGACGACAACGCCAACGAGTGGTACTCGGAGATCGACGAGACGGATCGTCATTGGCGGGAGGTCGCCAAGTGGATGGCGGACGCGCTGGAGGAAAACTGGTCCGTGGACTACGGCGAGTTCGTTACCCGGACGCTGAATCCGGCCGACGTGTTGGATTCGCCCGACCGCAACGAAGCGCCCTGGACCCAGTTGGCCGGCGCCTTCGCTTCCCGCTGGCATGATCTGGCCGACGGTATCGCGGCCAACTCCAATCTGGAGAAAGTGTTCAAACGGCGCAGCAAGCGCAAGCGAAACGAGGAAGGCATTCCCTGGGGGTTGATTGAGAAACTGCGCACCGACAGCCGTACCGACGACGAAGCCCGGCTGACAGGCGAACTGGCCGCCTTTGAGGGGTGGGCCCAGCAGTTACTGAGCGCCGAACTGACCAACTTCCTGTGCGACCTGCAGAGCAGCCATTTCAAGGACTATGATCAGCCCTACGACGGCTGGCCGTATCTGCAGGGCGAGGAGACGGGCGCCAAAGCTCTGCAGGTCGTGGATTTCGAGGCGTTCCGCAACTTCATCTCCGAGGTCGATCAGGCCCAGCAGGTGTTCGATCCGCTGGAAGCGGGTTTCGCCGACAACGAGCCGCTGTCGGCCGCCCGCCGCACGTTCTATACTTCCTGCAAAGACTGGGTGGAATTCCTTCGCCTGGACGACAAGCGCACGCCGGAGGCGCTGACCATATCCGTGTTCTACGCGGACCCGCTATACGAAGGTTCTGGCAAGGTTGAGGTACAGGACACTGCCCAGAACTACTACGCTACAGTCGAACTGGACCTCGGGCTGGAGATCGAACAGGAAGGCAAGTTTGTCGAGGCTCCGGTACTGATCAAGACGTCCTTCGAGGAGCGGACCAACCCGCCGCAGGCCAAGTGGACCTGGGGCCAGCGAGGGGGTGAGCGGGAGTTGCTGGTGCGACTGGTGGACGGCTTCCAACTCGAAGGCATGAAAGAGAAGTGCCCCGAGCTGAGCGACATGTTGGGCACTTATTCGGAGATGGCGCTGTGCGCCTACCTGCATCGCTATGGCAAGGGCAACGAGCGGGAGTGGGTGACCACGCACGCGTTTGATTTGCACCAGGAGTTTCGCGCGGCGGGGCGAGGCAAGCTGCTCGAACGGGTGCCCTCGGACCGCCGGCTGACGGGGCTGAGCCTTAAATTCACGCTTGAACGCCCCATGCCCGGTCCGGTTGTCAAGTTGGAGGAGGCGGATACGCCGACGCGCTAGTGGGTGCGTGTGGCCTACGTCTTGCGCTACGGCACCGGCCGCCCGCAGGCGGACACATTGGGGGAAGTGGCCTCAACCAGGCACGTTTAGGCTATGAGCTGGACCGATCTGTTCAAGTCGAAGTCCGCCAAGTTGAAGCCTGATCCACAGATACGGTGGTTCGGCAAGCTACCCTCCTACTCGGACTACTACAGCTCCAAGGCCGACGAATCCTGGGCGGTGGAGTTCAATGACTGGGTGTTGCGGGGCTTCGAGATCTACCAGGCCCGGCGCACCGCCGCGGACCACCGACCCGCGCGCCTGCCCGTGGCCGGCGGGGCCGTTCGGCTGCCCGAGTCGGGTATGACCGTCTTTGCATCTATCCAGGACTACGGTGGAGACATGCGGGGGCGGGCGTTTCCGATCTGCTTCTACGTCGGTGTGCCGACGTCACAGTGGATCGGGCCTACATACAACAGGCTGGCCGCGGCGGGCCGGGTTATTCGCAGCCTTATGGCGCTGCGCCGGGAGGTGCCCAGGTTTCTGAACTCGCCCGGGCGATTCGAAGCCGTCTTCGGTGATCGGGAAGTGGACCTGACCGGCATCGACAACGAAACGACCAGCGAAGCCTGGCGGCGCCAGGCGTTGAGCCTGTCGCTGGCCGACTGGTTCGAAGGTGCCCGCGGTCACCTGGCGGTGCAGGAGCCGGCCACGTGGTTCCAGTTGGCCGCCAAGCTTGGTGAGACCATAGCCAAACTGGAGGGCGACGATTTCGAGCCGACACTTCGCTTCCCGCTGGCAGCCGGGCCGGCGTTCGAAGTTCAACTCTCCGGGTGGCTGCGTTGGCTGGGGTCCAGAATGGACCTGGAGCGCCGAACGCTGTCGCTCCTGCTGTCTGGCGAAGCAGAGGTGGGTGGCGGTCACGTGAGCGTGATTGCCCGCGAGTTGGGCCCGGAGGATTTCCTGTTGACCACCACCGCCGCCCGGACGTTGACCTACCTGGATGACCTGTCGGCCGCGAAGGCTGATGAGGTCGAGGCGGCGGATTCGAGCGGCAGGGAGCCTGTGGGAAG
>JANQGB010000412.1 GCA_028277545.1 Phycisphaerae bacterium
ACGGGCTTCTACACCATGGACAGCCTCTGGTTCAGCATTGCCGACGCGGCTGTGGAAGGTCCCTGGGAGGTGTTCATCGACTCGGTCCAGTTGCTGGACGAGTTCGGCGAGGTCACCGAGACCATCCTGGACATGGAGGACGGCACCGTCCACTTCCCCTTCCCGCGAGGCCAGAGCCCGGTTTCGTCGGTTGACGTCTCCGCGGTCACTTCGGTGGCCAGTTATGACGGCGTCAGCAGCCACCAGCTCGAATGGTCCTACGGCAGCCTGGACTCGACAGAGTCGCTGGGCATCCTGCAGCGCATCGTGGGTTGTGGCACCTCCGCCCCGGTCGACGATACCGCAGCGGCCATCCGCTTCCACCTGCTGCTCCGCAATCAGCCGACCGCTCCGGATGTTGCCCTGCCCGAGGTGATGGGCCCGGTGGTTGGCAACCAGGACACGGTTCGCGTGATCACTGATGAGGCGGCCACCTCCGTGCGGCTCTACATCAATGGCGACCCCCATGGAGCAGCAGTGCCGCCGACAGGCACGGAGACCGATTTCTCCAGCCTGCCGCTTGGGGTGGGCGACTCGGTGTCGGCCGTGCAGGTCATCGCCGCGGCGACCAGCGACCTGGCCTATCCGCGCGGCGTGGCGGCGCCCCCGGCGCCGGCTGTCGAAGCCGTGCTGGTACCGACCCAGACGACGGTCGAGCTGAGCAACGTTCTGACCGCCGAGTTCGCCACCGCGTCGACCGTCACCGTGTACGTTGACGGGCTGGAAGTCGCCAGCGAGGCTGCTGGCACGGAGACTGTGGTGGTCACCGTACCGGAGCTCATGGACGGCCAGGTCGTGACCGCGACGCAGACCGTCAACGGTGCCGAGGGCAGTGAGTCGGCGGGCGTGACTGTGGCCGTTCCGGCGCCGTCGCTGACCGGCGCGGCTCCCGGTGACGAGTCCGTGACGGTAACTGACATCCACCCCCTGGCTACCGACGTGACCGTCTATGTCGACGGTAGCGCTGACGGCACGGCACCCACGGGCGGAGCCTCGACCGTCGAGGTTCCGACCTCGGCCCTGTTCATCAACGAGTCGATCCAGGCTACGCAGACCATCGGCGGCGTGGAAGGCGCCTTCTCCGAGACGGTCGTGGTTGAGGCCCCGATGTGCCTGGCTGTCTTCGCCGACGATTTCGAGGTGAACACCACGTCGAGCTGGCACCGCAACATGAGCACCGATGCCGCTGCGACCTTCAACTACGACTACGGCGCGGACGCCGTGCCGCCGTCACCCAACGGCAGCGGTACGACCCTGGGCCTGAAGTTCGAGGCCAACCAGTCGGAAGGCGCCACCAACGCCGTTACGGTGTCCCCGGTGGGTCAGAACTTCCTGGCGGCCGACGGGTATCGCCTGACCTTCGACATGTGGATCAACGCCAACGGCCCGTTCCCGGCGGGCGGTGGGGGCTCGACTGAGTTCTTCACGGCCGGTGCGGGCTATGATAACGCGACCGTGAACCTTGGCGGCAGCACCGGCATTGGCGGCTGGTTCTCGATTTCCGGTGAGTCCGGCTCGTCGCGCGACATCAGGCCGTTCAAGGATACCTCGGAGCAGTTCCCCGAGAGCGGACAGTACCACGCCGGTGAAGTCAGCGGCATCGCCAACAACACCAACAACGATCCGTACTATTTCTCGTTGTTCGGCGTTCCGTCACCTCCGGAGGATCAGGCAGTCCTGCACCCGGCTCAGACTGGCAACCTGCTGGAAGGTTCGGCCGGGTTCGCCTGGCACGAGATTAACATTATTGTGCTGGGCGACCGGGCCCGCTGGGAGATCAACGGCGTGCCTATCGTCACGCTGGACGGGACCATAGGTGACCCGTTCTCCGGCTTTGACGGCAACATCTCCCTGGGCTACATGGACGTGTTCACTTCGATCTCGGACAACCCGGCCATGAGCTTCGGCCTGGCGGACAACGTCAAGATCTTCGTCCCGCACACGCCGGGCGGTCTGGGTGACTGGGAGGACGACGGCGACGTGGACCTGAACGACTACGAGGTGTTCCAGGACTGCCTGGCCGGTCCGAACGCGGCTCCGATGCCGGCCACCGGCCCGACCTGCAGCAACGTCTGCGCCGACGCGTTCGACTCCGACGGTGACGGCGACGTGGACCTCAAGGACTACGCCGCGTTCACCGAGGCCTTTGGCGAGTAACAGCGGCCCAACGCCGCGAGTTGCATAGCACTCAATCACCGACCCCGTCTCGCGACCTTCGC
>JANQGB010000515.1 GCA_028277545.1 Phycisphaerae bacterium
GAACTTCTGGTACGACGTCAACGCCGACGGCGTGATCAACACCATCGACAGCTCAGGAGTGAAGGCCCGCTTCGGCCAGTCGCTGCCAAGCTGTCCATAGAACAAAGGAGCGCCCAACAGTGGCACCGGCACCCCGCCGGTAACAGCAGTTGTTGTTGTGTGTATGTGGCACCGGCATCCTGCCGGTGAGAGCAGTTGTTGTTGTTGTTTGTATGTGGCACCGGCATCTTGCCGGTGGAAGCAGTTGCCTTTGTTTGAATCTGGCACCGGCATCCAGCCGGTGCAAACCAAGGGCAACTCAGCATACTAACCAACCCCCCCCCCGCGGCCGGCAACCAAGCCAGCCGCGGGCGGCGTCTTTGGCTGCCCCGCTGCCGCTGAGCGGCTAACCCAAGTGCTCCAGGTGTCTGAAGCAATGAATGTGGGACGGTAACACGGCCGTTCCGGGCCTGGGGAGACGGGCGGACTGTCACCGTCGCCAGATCGTCGCCCGCGAGCCGCGCGAGTACCAGCAGCCGGACTTCTACGTGTGGCCGGGCGTCGTGCGCCCAGCGCGCCGCATCAAGCCTGGCACCCAACACCTATGCGTCCGCCACCGTCAACGCGGCGCAGAGTGCGCCGCCGGGAGTATATGCGAGTACAGGAACTCGGTCGGCTTGCGCATGTCGGTCTGGTAGAGCGTGCCGCCGGTCACGACTACGACCATCCGGTGCTCCAGGAGCTAAGATTTGCCTACCTGTCGAGATACGGCCAAAGGAGCCACGCTTCAGGCCCCACGCCGCGCCATGTGTCATGCCTCGATCTTTGCCTTGCCAGGCCGCGAAGCCCTGCACGAGCCGCACCCGACTCGACGCTCTGGCAACGCGGTGATTCGACGCCCACGTTGCTAAAGACCAGGCCTGAGGCGCACGTCCCCCCGCATCGCGTCATCCTGGCGCACGCTGCGCACCCCACCCCGGCACTTCGGTCGTAAGAACATGCCACTCTGCGGCTGTCAGCCGGCGCCGCTAGAATTCGGAGACGTCGTCTCCGTCGCCGCTAGTTGCCGTTGACACGTCCACGCTCCCGACTGTGCTCGCCGCGTTGCTGACGGTCGTGCACTTCGGCGCCGTGGCCTGCCCCGGTGAAGCGCTGCGGCTGGCGGGGCCGGTGTCCGATTCGTCTGCCGACACGTTCTGTGGGTGATCTTGTGCCAGTGTGCCTGACCGGCAGCCGTTAACCATGGCGCCCAGCTCGCCTACCATGGTCCTGAGAGCCTGTGCCTGGCCGGCCATCTCCCCTGCCGCCAGGGCGGATTCCTCGGCCCCCGCGGAGTTCCGCTGGGTCACCTCGTCTATCTGAGACACTGACGCGTTGATCCGGTCCACCCCTTGAGCCTGATCTTCAGAGGCATGTGCGATCCTTGCGATCAGGTCGGAGACCCTGCTGACGTCGCCGACGATACCCGTGAGGGCCGAGCCCACTTTGGTGGCCACCTCGGTGCCCTGGCGCACGCGGTCAATCGAGTCGTCGATCAGTGCCGTGGTCTCCTGCGCCGCCGTCGCAGCACGCTGGGCCAGGTTACGCACCTCATCAGCCACCACGGCGAAGCCCTTCCCGTGCTCGCCGGCCCTGGCTGCTTCCACCGCGGCGTTGAGCGCCAGCAAGTTCGTCTGGAAGGCGATCTCCTCGATTACCTTAATAATCTTACTGATCTCCATCGAGGATTCGTTGATGTCGCTCATTGCTTCGTCGAATGCGTTCATCGTCTGATCGCAATCCTGAGCCGCTGTGCGGGTCTGGCTGCTGATCTTGTCGGCTTCTCGCGCACTCTCGGCGTTGGCGTGCGTCATCTTGGCCATCTCATCGAGGGCAACGGACGACTCTTGCAGCGAGGCGGCCTGCTCCGCACCGCCGGCGGCGAGTTCAGTCGCGGCACTTGAGATGCGATCGGCGGCCCGGTTAGCATTCTCGGAGCCATCACTTAATCCGGCGATCGTACGACGGAGTCTCCTGGTGATGGACCTGCTGATCCACGAGCCCACGGTCAGCGCCGAGGCCACCGCACCGACACCGAGCAGGAGTTGCCAGCGCTGCCACCGGCTGACCAGATTGTCGGTCTCCTGCATCGTCAAAGCCACTTCGCTCTTAACATCCTCCGCCCGTGTCAGGGCCATCTGATCCAGTGCCGACATCTGTCGGGCAACCTCTTCAGAGGTGCTGTTCAGGCCGGCCTTGGCGCCCAGCAGGCGCACCTGGGCGTCGAGCGTGCTGTCAATCGTCCGGCTTAATGCCATGAGCTCTTCGCCGCCGCCGGTCGTGTCAGTGCCGCCCAGTGAGTCCAGTTCCTTCTGTGCCTCGGCGAAGAGGACGGACAGTGCCGTGCGGTCCTGCTCCACAACGTTGGCGTCGGTGGCCAGTAACGCGTCCTGCAGCCGGGCCGTGAGCTGGTAGCAGGATGCCCGCAGGGCCAGCGCGGACTTGACAGTCGAGATCCCCTGGTTGGTGGAGGCGGACAAGACCCGCACCTGCTCTATGGTATTCTCCTGGCTCTCAGTCGTGCGGGTTCTGATTTGCTCGAGCCCGTCCTCCACGGCGATCGTGGAATCGAACTCCACCGCGTCGACAACCTCCAGAATCTGGGTCGTGATCTCGGCCAGCGTCTCGTGGAACGTTGCCGAACCCTGCTCCTGCCGCCGCGCGGCGGCCTCCCGCTCACTCTCCGCGGCCGTCAGCATCTGCTTTCGGGCCTCGAGCATTGCGTCGGTGGCTGCGCTCAGCCTGTCGAAGGTCGACGAGATCCCGGCGGTTGCCTCGTCCGGTGGCAGGTCGGCCAGTCCTGCCCTGGCATTCTTGAAGAGAGTCGCCACCGTGATTCTGGCGTAGTCGACGGCGGCCGCATCACGGGCCAGCAGGGCGT
>JANQGB010000530.1 GCA_028277545.1 Phycisphaerae bacterium
GAACTTCTGGTACGACGTCAACGCCGACGGCGTGATCAACACCATCGACAGCTCAGGAGTGAAGGCCCGCTTCGGCCAGTCGCTGCCAAGCTGTCCATAAGACAAAGGAGCGCCCAACTGTGGCACCGGAACCTTGCCGGTGACAGTAGTTGTTGTTGTGAATGTGGCACCGGCATCCTGCCGGTGGGAGCAGTTGCAGTTGTTGTTGTTTGTATGTGGAACCGGCATCCTGCCGGTGAGTGCAGTTGCAGTTGTTGTCTGAATGTTGCGCCGGCATCCCGCCGGTGCAGACCAAAGGCAACACAGAGGGCCAAACGACCCCGCCCGCGGCCGGCAACCAAGCCAGCCGCGGGCGGGTTCTCTTTCCGGCAGGCATCCTGCCTGCATAATCACCATGGCCAATGCTGGCAGGCAGCGAGGGGCTCATCCGCGGGGTGCGTTACGCTCCACGGGCAGATGTTTGCACACGTCTCTCGAGCGATGGCGCCAGTGGGCGATCAACTCCTGGAGGAGACGTCAGGCCGCGGAGCGCCTGCCCTGGCGACGCCTGGCCGCCCTGCTGGCTCGTATCGCCTTACGCCGACGGCGCTTGTCATCCGGCAAGAGTTCCAGCACGCAGGCAGCATTATCGTCCTCACTGACCAGCGTTCCGTTCTGCCAGACAAGTTGGGCGACGTGACTCTGTGGCGTATGCCCGTTAACGACAACGAATCTCAGGTCGAGCCGACGGTTGGCGGCGTCGATTTCGAGCAGTTCAACAGCAGTCACACCGTGCCCTGACTCTACAAAGACGGTTGGCGAGAGCGATACTTGCAGCGGCCGGCCGTAGAAGCTCAAGCGCACGGCCAACACGGAGATCTCGCCGTCTTCACAGACCGGCCGAACACGCAGCGTACCACTCCAGCGGCCGCGCAAGGGCCCGCCACGCCGCCTGACCTGCTCATTCGCCTGGTTCGCCCAGGCCGACTCCCATGCGGGGTCGAACGGGGCTTCGTCAGTCTGGTCCGCCACCAGCCGTATAACCCAGGCCAAGGCAACTACCGGCCCCAGGACCACCAGTAGCAAGGCGTGGACGTAGGAAACCGTCGCAGTCGTCAGGCCCGCAAGCAGAGCCAGCAGGCAGAGTGTTACGAAGCATATTGCTACGGTAAGGAGCGTACGCCCTGGCATGTCACTACTCCGATGGCCGGGGCACGTAGTAACGGCTCCGCTGCCGCCTCACCGGATCACTTCGCATCCGCCGCAATCGGTTCTGACGGTACGTCCTCACTCACCGGAGCATAGTCCAGAAACTGCTCGGCCATGTCCGCCAGCTCAGACGAGAATGCCCGCAGCACGCCCGTGTCAACCGCGGTGGCCTCTGCCTGAAACGCCGATACGACGGCAGCATCCTGTGCCTGCTGGAGGTGTTCAGCCAGGTGGCGGATTGCCTCCGTCGCTTGCGACATCGTTCGGCGAGCCTCGCTCTCGGTACGTTTCATCGTACGCTGCACAGCAGCAGCCTCGCTGGTCAGTTGCTGCCGGGTGCGCTCCGCCTGCTGCTCGATCCGCTCCAGCCTGCCCGCCGCCGAGTCGGCCTTGGCGTGTTTCTCCTCCAGGTCGCGGAACTGACTCTCCGTATCCCGGAGCGCTGACTCGGCGCCGTCTCTACACTTGGAGAGGCGCTCGATCTGGTCAGCCAGAACGGGCAGGAGATTCTCAACCTTCTGCGCCCGAGAGGCCAGCGAGCGATCAACCGCTAGAGCCTCGCGACGGATGTCACCCAGTACGTCCGACCTCTCTTGCACCGCTGCCAGGGCTTCGTCACAACGAGCTGTCTCGCCGTGGGCAGTCTCGGCCGCATCCATCAACTGGCGATAGGCGCCGTCGGCCGAGTGAGCCGCTTCGCCCAGCCGACCGTGCAAACGCTCGGACTCATCCGCCAGCCCGGAGAGTTGCTCGTGCTGCTCAACGGCAAGATCGATGCTCTCCTTCACGCGATGGTGGGCCTGGTCGGCCGCTTCAGCCAGACGATCCACCAGCGGCAACGCCGCATCGATGCGCTCGCCGAGTTGGGCCGCGCGGGCCTGGTGCTCCGCCCGGGTGGCGTCAGCCTCTTTGCGGGCCGCCTCGAGGTTCTCCAAGGCCGCATCGACCACGGAGAGCCGATCGAGCAGGGAGTGTTCGAGTCGCTGAGAGTCGGCGATGACCGCTCTGACATCGTCCGCTTGGCGCGAGGACCGGGCAATCGACTGCTCCAGAAGCTCCTGCTGTGTCACAGCCGCGCAGTCTGTGTCCGCGAGACGTTTCTCCTGTTCGCCGGCTTGTTGCACCAGCCCGACCAACGCCTCCTGCTGGTCCGCACACTCGCGACGCAACTGGTCGGCTCTCTGGCACAACGGACCGATCTGGTCCTCCGCTGCACCGACAGCGTCCCTGATCCGTCGCTCCGCCTGCACGAGGCGCTCGTGCGCCAGTTCCTCCGTCGCCGAAACCGCGTCGCGGAGCTGGTCCATCGTCTCGATGGCCTGATCGGCCAATGCGACATACTCGTGGTGTTTGGCGTCCTGCTCGGCATACAACCGCTCGGCGCGCTCGCAGGCCGCTGTTAGCGTATCGAGTACGGTGGCGCCGCGGGCCGCCTGATCGGCCAGCGCGTGCTGCTGATCCTTTGACTCCGCCATCAAGCCGGCATGCCCCTGGCTCTGCTCATCGAGACGCGCTGCGGTGTCTTCCAGGCGCGTCTGCAACGCGCCGGTTCGCTCTGACGCAACGTTCAATGACTCGCCGAGGCTACACTCTTGCGCGCGGGCCGTATCGACCGCCCGGTTCAGCGCGGCGGACGCTTCTCCTGCCAGCTCGGCCACCACCTCGACTTGCGCGGCGGTCGCGTTCGCCTCGGTCGTCACCGCGGCCACGCGGTGCTCGGCTCGCTCGGTCTCAGCGCGTATCCGCTGCTTGGCGCCGTCCAGTTCACCCAATTGGGCGACGTGCTCCTGCCGGGCCAGTTCCGAGCGTCCGCACGCCTCCTGCAGACCCTCACCCATCGCGGCCGCCTCAGTGATCTTGTTGGCCAGTTCGTCGGACCGGCGCCCTGATTCGTCGACGAGTGCCTGCTGAGTTCCGGCCTGCTCGGAGGCCCAGGCGACCGCCTCCTCCAGGGCCTGTTGTGTATCACAAGCCACACGCCCGGCAGCACTCAGTTCGGCCGCGCCTTCCCTGGCGTCGAGGATCACGCGGGCCAGGTTATCGTGCTCCGCCAGAATGGCGTCCTGCGCCTCTTCGGCTGACTGCCGCGCACGGCTGCTGACCTGTTCCAGGGCCGCAGACGCCGCCTCGGCCTCAGCAGTCTGGCGACGAAGGTCAGTTACCCTGCTCTCGCATCCCGCGGCCAGCTCGATTGACTCGCCAACCTGCCTATCCGTTGCCTTAAGATCGTCAAGCAACTCCGTGGCGCGCGTGATGTGCGTCTCGAGCTGGGTGGCGGTCGATCGCAGGGCCTCCCGTTGCTGGTCACACGCGGCCCGCTCATCGTTCAACTGGCTACGGAGTTCCTCCCTGCCCGACTCCAGGCTCTCCACTGACTCCGTAACTTCCGAGCTGAGCTGTCCCAGGTCGCCCGCCGCGCTCCTGGCTTCCTTTACCAGCCGATCCAGCCTCCGCGTGTCGCCGCGCGCCGCCTTCGCGGACGACTGGGCGGCAGCCAGGGCAGCGTTCAGTTGGTCGATCACCGGGGCGGCAGTGGTCTGCTCGTTGGCCAGTTCAGATACCCGAGCCTTGGCTTGTTGGCCTGCTTCGCTGAGACGACCGGCGAGTTCCGCCGCCTGCTTGATCGCCTCGTTAAGCGCGCTAAGCATAGCCTCGGCCTGGGGCGTCACCATGCCGACCCGCGAGGCGGCGACTACCTCGGCAACCACCGGATCGGGTCGCACTTCCTGACGCACGCCCGGCACGGCTGGCTCCGCAAGATGGTCGCGGCCAAGCTGCACGCCCATCATCTGCTCTATGCTCTCGGCCACCAGGTCGCGATCCACCGTTGGCCGCGACGCGCCGTACGCAACCAGCAGGCTGTTGTCGGCAATCTGGTTCACCATTCGAGGTACGCCGCCGGACTGATCGTAGATCAGGTCGATCGCTGCGTCGCCGAACAACTCCGCGTCGGCAGTGCCGGCAACCTTGAGGCGGTGCCTCATGTAGTGGTGAACCTGGTCGCGAGCCAGCGGGTTGATCTGGCGCGAACAGAAGATCCGCTGCCGGAGTTGGCTGAGTTGCGCATCGCGCAGCACGGGAACCAATTCGGACTGCCCCAGGAGCACAACCTGGAGCAGCTTGGCAGTGTCTTCCTCGATGTTGCCGAGCATGCGGAGGTGTTCCAGCACGTCGACGCTGAGGTTCTGGGCCTCGTCCAGCACCGCCACCGCCAGGCGCCCCTCGCTGTTCCGATTGACCAGGGCGGTGTGCAGGCGTTCGACGAGTTCCCCCGTCGAATGCGACATGCTGTACCGAACGCCAAGCCCCCGGCACAAGGCGGCCATCAGGTCGTGCGGGTCCTCCGGCGTGTGGGAGATCAGGGCCGAGATGGCCTGCGCCCCGAGCGACTGGACCAGCATCTGGCCCAGCAGAGTCTTCCCGCTGCCGGGCTGGCCCGTGATCACGGTGAACCCGCGCCGCTGGGTGACACCATAGCGCAACGCCGCCAGCGCCTCGTCGTGCTCCGAGGTCGTAAAGAAGAACCTCGGATCGGGCGTGTTATCGAACGGCATGCGCTCGAGTTTAAAAAAACGGCAATACACCTGTAGTCCTGTTTCCGGCGAAACACTGCCTCGTCGCCCCTGTGTCTATCGGAACACTGGCACCTCAACCGGAACTATCGGTCGCCATCACGGCCCGATAACCGCGACGCAGACCAAAAAATGGGCGCTGTAATCAACCGCAGGCCCGATAAGGAGTGGCACAGTCCTGACACCAGTCTCGTGACCGGGAGCAGCGGACACCAGACTCCCGCCACATGGCGCTGCGTTAGGCGCCCGCACCGGATCGCTATGTGATAGCCATGCCCGACGGGCGGCAGTCAGCATCGGCTCCTCAGCCACCAACATCTCACGCGTCGTGCTCATCGGGCCGGCATTTCCCCGTCGCGTTCGGCGGGGTTGATGGATCGCTCGTTGCCCGGTAAAGGACACTCTCGTTGTCTGGTCACAGGATGTCGCCATGCCCGAACTCTTCCCGGATACGCTGGTTCTTGTGCTGTGCATGATGATCGTGGCCGGTGCACAGGTCATCTATGCCACGGTGGGGTTCGGAGCCGGCATGTTCTCTGTGGCTTTGCTGGCGCTGGTGTTACCCGATCTCGCTGGCGCGGTCGCTACCCTGCTGCTGCTGACTATGGCCACCGAGCTGTGGGTACTGCTGCACGCCTGGCGCCGGGCCAGGCTGGGCTTGCTGCTGGGCTTGCTCCCGACGACGGCCGTCGGCATGTGG
>JANQGB010000672.1 GCA_028277545.1 Phycisphaerae bacterium
GTCCTGGAGCCGATTTTCGAAGCGGACCTTGATGCCAATACTTATGGTTATCGGCCTGGACGGAGTGGCCTTGATGCAGTCAAGGAAGTGCATCGGTTAGAAAGCGCCGGGAGACCGGCAAGGAGTAGTGGGTGAAAGTCCTATACGGTGAAGGAATAGCGTACCACACCGGCCTCGAGTCATGCGTCGAGACTCCGCGAGGAGCTGGCGAAGCGTTGACAGAGGGGCGTGTAGGCCAGCCATTGAGCCGCGAAAGCACAGTCCGGAGCGCCGACAGTATTAACCGGCTGGAAGGCAACACGGGCGAGCACGGTATCGCGAGTGCTTGCTCGGCTCCGCGTGGTCGTAGACCCTGGCATGCACGTAAGCTCCATGCACGGGAACCGGGAGATCTCGGGTTCGCCCCAGGCTACCCCAGTACCCTGGGGCCGCATCGGGAAGGCCGACGAGGTCGTAGCCGATGATGCACGAACCTGAGAAGTCAGACCCCGCCATAGTAGCAGGGAAGCCGGCGAACAAAGGCGAGCCATCGCCCGCGGAGCTGGTGGAGCCAAGGGCGGGGACCGAGGAGAACACGCGTCAGGACGCCATGTGCCGGACACAGTGCCGGGCAAGCATGACGCGCGGGCTGGAACGTGTTCGGCAAGCAGCAAAGGAACGGAAGAAGGAGCGGTTCACAGCGCTACTCCATCACCTCACCATTGATCTCTTACGCACCGCCTACTGGCAACTGAGCCGGGAGGCGGCGCCGGGGGTCGACGGCAAGACCTGGAAAAGCTACGGTGAACTGCTGGAAGCCAACCTGAGCGACCTTCATGCCCGTCTCCATCGGGGAACGTACCGACCGCTCCCGTCCCGCCGGCGATTCATACCGAAACCGGACGGGCGGCAGCGACCACTAGGCATGGTGTCCCTGGAGGATAAGATCGTCCAGCGTGCGCTGGTGATGATTCTCGAGGCGATCTATGAGGTCGACTTTCTGGGGTTCAGCTATGGCTTCCGCCCGGGACGCGGACAACACGACGCCCTGGACGCCCTTGCGTACACCATCGAAAACGAAAGGGTGAACTGGATACTGGATGCGGACATCAGGCAGTTCTTCGACACGGTCGATCATGGCTGGCTGATGGCGTTCCTCGAACACCGTATCGCAGACCGGCGTGTTTTCCGCCTGATCCGCCAGTGGCTTAAGGCGGGCGTGTTGGAGAACGGGGAGGTGATGGAGACTGGCCAGGGTACACCGCAGGGTGCGGTGATCTCGCCCCTGCTAGCTAACATCTACCTGCACTATGTCCTTGATCTCTGGGCGCACCGCTGGCGACGAACCTCGGCCCAAGGCAAGATGATCATTGTCCGCTTTGCGGACGATGCGGTCTTTGGGTTCGAGCACGAGGCTGACGCCAAGCGCTTCCTGACGGAACTGCAGGGCAGAGTTGCGACCTTCGCGCTGAGCCTGCATCCCGACAAGACACGTCTGATCGAGTTCGGCCGCTTTGCGGCAGCCAACCGGAAACGACGCGGACTTGGCAAACCGGAGAGCTTCAGGTTTCTCGGCTTTACCCACATCTGCGGAACCTCACGAACGGGGCGCTTCCAACTGAAGCGGAAAACCCGGCGGGACCGAATGCGGGCAACACTCCGAGCGATCAAGGAGAAGCTCCGGCGGATGATGCACCTCAGCGTAGCGGAGCAGGGGAAATGGCTGGCGCGGGTCGTGCGGGGCTACTTTAGGTACCACGCAGTCCCTACCAACT
>JANQGB010000690.1 GCA_028277545.1 Phycisphaerae bacterium
CTGCAGGGCGTCCAGGAAACTGTCCAGGTCCTCGTCTGCCCCCTCAGCCACCAGTTCCACTCGACCGTCGGCCAGGTTGCGAACGGTGCCGCCGACCGGAAAGTTGGAGGCTATCCGGCGGGCCGTGAAGCGAAAGCCAACGCCCTGCACCCTGCCGGTGTAGTACACCGTTCTGCGACCGTTCATCGTCTTAGCCCCTCTGTCGGCGGGACGGGCAGCGTGCCGCCCTGACTGACCTGGTTCGCGTGACGCTGGCCCGCAGGGCAAGCGCCCGGCGACACTCCTACTCGTTGCGCTTGATCAGGCAGACCTCGGCTCCGCCTTTGTGAAAATCGATGTGCGTCATGTAGGCCCGCATGAGCATGATCCCGCGGCCATTAGGGAGCGACAACCTGTCCGGGCGGGTCGGATCTGGAACGGCGTCGGGCTCGAATCCCCCCCCCTGGTCGCGAACCAGGATAACGGTCTGTTCCGGGGTCACGCAGTATCGCACGATGACCCGCTTGGTTCGGTCGTTGGCGTTGCCATGCTTGACGGCGTTGGTCATGGCCTCTTCCAAGGCCAACTTGATGGCGAAGGTGGCGTCCTCGCTATAGCCGCACCGGGCGACCTCACGAAGAATAACCTCCTCGGGCTTCTTGGCGTCGTGCAGCGTGCTACAGATGTCTACGGTCTTGAGGGAGGCTTCGATTTCCGGTCCCAATTCCATGTCGAGTTCTTGCCAGCATGCCGGCGCGGCCTGGCGATCGACCCCACCAACGACGCCGATTCCGCGCGACCGCATACGGCGCGGGCCATCTCCGGCCAAGTCAGAACTGTTTCATCGCCTGCGCAGCCGTGTCGCGGATGTCGAACATCTTGTATAGCTGGGTGATCTTGAAGACCTCAAAAATCTGCGGATTGATGTCCGACAGGACCAGTTTCCCCTTCTTTTCGCGGACCTTCTTGTCCAGATTGATGAGCATGCCGAGAGCGGCACTCGACAGGTGCTCAACGCTCTGGAAATTCAGTAGAAGTTTAACGGATGGCGCGTTGTCCACCATGGCGAAGAGTTGTTCCTCGATTTCACGAATCGAGAGCTCCTCCAGGATCTTTCGATCGCTGAACTCGACAACCGTCACGCCGTCTTTGGTGGTGACTGTCAGATGCGTCTGCCCCTCGGCCATCGACGAACTCCTGCTGTTTTACTTTAGACAATCGCCTGATCGCCGCCAGTCTATCGGGCGGCCCTACCCTGTCAAGCAGCCTGGCGACCGCCGGCCTGCAGCGACGGTTCCTTTCACGGGCGTCCTGCTAGACGGCATCCTGGTGATCAGGCGCCGCCTGCTCCCGGCGCTTGAGTTCCTCGACGTGATCGTCCCAGCCCAGCAGTTCGCCCTCGTTATAGAACGGGCTGTCTTCGTACGCCCGTGCGAAGGCTTCCTCGCCGCGCAGGATCACCCCAACGGTCCTGGCCATGACACACAGGTCCATCCAGGCGCTGCAGTGGGCGATGTAGTATACATCGTAGCGCGTACGCTCGTCCCAACTGATGGAAGCCGACCCGTTTACCTGGCCCAGGCCGGTCAGACCTGGTCGGACCGCCAGGCGTTGCCGCCTGAAACGCGTGTACTGGGCCACATGCTCCGGCAGGTCCGGTCGCGGACCGACCAGGGACATGTCACCGGCTATCACGTTGAACAACTGGGGTAACTCATCGATCTTCGTCCGTCTCAGCAACCTGCCCAGCCTGGTGATCTCCGGGTGGTCCAGGGGCACCAGTTCCACCGCGTCGCTCTTTCTCCCGTGACGCATGGTTCGGAACTTGAACGGGCGAAACTCGCTGCCGTGCCGCCCGCTGCGCAGGTGATGAAAGAACAGCGGTCCGGGGCTGCTGATCTTGATCGCTGCCGCGGCGAACAGCAGGAGCGGTGAGAACAATGCCGTTAGCGCTATCCCTGCCAGGAGATCAAAGACGCGCTTGCCACCACGAGCCCACAGCGTGGACGATAGGCTGGGCTGACCGAGGTCTACGGCGTCAGGACTCATACTACCGAGTGGCTCCGGGTGTCACCCTAGCCGCCGACTACCGCCGGTCAGCCCTTCGAAATCTCTGACTAGCGTTCCGTGTCTTACGACGCCAGTGTACCGCCTCAACACCACCTGGTCGTAACGAGCCGCGACCTTCGGTTCGCGCGGACGCCCGAACGCCGACGACGCAGCCTCCACGCGTCGTCAGAAAACGCCGGAATCTACGAAGCACTACACTGGCGAGTAGGCAGGTCATCGCATCCGCAGCGCTGCGTAGGCCAGGAGTCCCCAGCCAATCAGAAACGCTGTTCCACCTATCGGCGTGATGGCGCCGAGCCCGCGCACGCCAGTGAGCGTGAGGGCGTACAGGCTACCGGAGAAGAGCACGATTCCGACAAGGAACGACCAGCCCGCCAGCCGTATCGTCGCCGAAGGACTCTGCGCAGCCACCCAGGCCACGGCGATGAGGGCCACGGTGTGGTACATCTGGTAGCGAGCACCGGTTTCGAATATCGCCAGGTCTTTCTCAGACAGCCGATTGGCCAGCCCGTGGGCGCCGAACGCGCCGGCCGCCACCGAGATCAGGCCGTTAATTGCCGCGATTGCCAGCCAGGCCTTCGACATAGACGTGTCATCGCTGCTCAGGGTGACTCTTGTTCCGGACTCCTCCACCTGTTCAGATCCCGATCGAACGGCAGGGCGCCCTCGTCGTAACCGACCGCCGTGTTAAGCCACTGCCGCCTCACGTTGCTGGACATGTGCAGCAATACGTTGAGCAAGGTTGCCGACCCGGACCCCGTTTGCCGGCGATAGAAGTCCAGGAACTCGGCGCGACGCTGCCGGATTACCAGGGCGACGTTCAATCGCTGGTTCTCGTGGTCCACTTGCACAATCCTGGCGTTGTCCATCGCGGCCTGAGCGGCTTCGCGCAACTGCTCTTCCAGCGTGTCCGGCCTGTATGACTGGTCCCGTAGCGGCGGCGAGCCCTCGGCGCCGTCGCAGAGGCAGAACTCGACCCGGGCGTCCCCCAGACTCTCGGTCCGCGCGGCTTCGCGCACATCTCTCAGAGTCCATACCGCCCGGTCAATCAGCATCTGATACCCGTGCTCCAGACCTCGTGAGCCGGGCCTGAACATGGTAGGTGGCACCTTCTCATAGAGCACGGCTGCCAGCACGCCGGCGTTGTAGACGTTGATGTAGTAGGCCAGCTTGTCCCGCCGCGACTTGAAGAGGGCCGGCGTGGACTTGGGTCCTACGGCTGCCACGGTCGCCAGGTACCCGTCGAGCGGTTCGCGGTGGCCGGAGAGATGGCCATAGTCCACCAGCCCATCCTTGACGTTCTCGCGGAGGACGGTGGCCCATTCCCGGTCGTCGTAGCTGTCACCGGGAACCTGCGTGGCGCTGGCGGCGGTGAACAGGCGCACCGGCGCTGGTCCGCAACCCGGTCCGCAACACAGCGCCAGGACCACGGCTGTTGCGCCGATACCCCACTTCAGTCGATGGAGAAGTTGGCCAGGCGCAGGCCGGGTGGCGTCCCGGGCCAGGGGGCGGCCTGCGCATCCTGCCCGCGGCGCGAGCCGCACGAGTGCCGCTCTACGGTCACGAACGGGCTCCGGTTGGGCCGGAAGGTGCCAGAGCATTAAGCGTTCTCTTTCGCCCCTTAAGGTTCTCTTGTCCGGATCGCACCACCGCGGCACACGGGCGGTTCGCTACCGGTACCACGTCACTCCCGGAGCCACCCGTGAGTAGCGCCAGGATCGATCAAGCACCGGCCTCTCGACGACCTGCACGATCCCCACTGAGCAGTCGCTGGGCCGAACACCTGTCGTCACGGTACCTCACTAAGCGGATTGATTGTAAACCCAGTCGCCAGCTTAGGATAGAAGTAGGTGCTCTTCTGGGGCATAAGTTCGCCCGCCTCGCTCACGCCTCGCAGATGCTCCATCGGCGTGGCGTTGAGCAACAGTGCTACCCCCTTTTCCTCTCGGGCCAGCGCCCGGGCGTCGTCCGCGCTCTTCACGTAGCGCACGTTGAGTTCCAACCCTCGGGCCAGCTCGGTGATCAGATAGCGGTGCAGGTACGCCACATCGAGTGCACGCCAGGCCTCGCTCCGCTCCGGCTCGAGCTGGTCAAGCCGGGCCCGGTCGGTGAAGCGCAGCGGTCGCTCTGCCCCATCGGCGCCGGCGTGGAGTACCAGGTCGGCGGACGCGGCATCTGACGGCTCGGTACCGTCAGCCCAGGCCTCGGTCAGATTGGTCAGTGATGCATCGGGTCCTACCAGAACGCGGTTGTACGGCAGGATCAAGCTGCCAGGGTCGTTCATGCTGCCCAGGACCATAAGAACGTAATTGGCGGGGTGATCGGCGGGCAGGTCGCCCTGCTCCTTGGCGAGCCAGTTGCGATAGTTGAGAGCCGTGCCGTACCTATGGTGCCCGTCAGCAATGAAGACCCG
This sequence comes from Phycisphaerae bacterium, assembly GCA_028277545.1. Lineage (GTDB taxonomy): Bacteria > Planctomycetota > Phycisphaerae > UBA1845 > UBA1845 > JANQGB01. Next base: position 4,463 of record JANQGB010000690.1, read on the forward strand.
CTTCGGTCCCATCAACCCTGCCACCCGCTCGATCGTGCTCGAGTTGGTCACGATCCACAGTCGGTTCTCGACGCCATCCATGGTGGCGGTCGCGTCGGGATCGCGACTGGCGATTGTGGCGAACGCCTGGCCGATGGCGTCCTCGGGGTCGGTGTAGATGCCGAACACCGGAGACATGTTGCACTTCGTGGCCTTGGTTAACGCCAGACGGTCTTCCTTCGGGCCGCCGAAGGTCTCCTCGTGCGGCAACACTACCCCCTCGCTGAAGGGTACCAGGCGCACCGTCGCGAAGAACTTGCGTCGGGTGTACTGCTTCCCGCCGTGCTCGAAGACCTGGTGATACAAGTACAGAGCGGGCTGCGTCTCCCGCGTCAGCGTGCCATCCTTGAGCCACTGTTCGAGCGAGTCAGCCGACCGCGCATAGCACTCCGGCGGCCCCAGTGACTTGGGCGGAATGTGGGGCAGGTCCAGGGCCGCGATGTTGCGGTCGCTGCGCGCCAACAGCTCATCTTTATCTCTCTGATCCAGAACGTCGTACGGCGGGGCAATGACCGAGGAGAGGTCACCGCCCAGTCGGATGTGGTCGTAGCGAATTGCCCGAAACGCTCTAATCTCCGCCATACTCTTCTCCATGCATCAAGGTGTTGCCTCTCGACCCCCTTCGGGGATGAGCTACCCGCATCCGGCGTGGCAGTCCCGGTACCGCAACCGCCGCCTGTCCCAGGCGCCCCGGCGTAGCGGTGCCCTCGGGCGCCGGGCTGTCAGGGTATCCGGCGCGTAAGGCACTGGCAAGCCGCCGCCTGCCCCGCCGGTCGCGCAGGCTGGTTTCCTGTCGTCGGACGGCAGTTTGTGCCGATACGGGAACCGGAAGCGCTACCACACAAGGACGACTAAACCATGAACTCGGCAGTAGTACTGCTCAACGGTGGAATCGGCAGCACCGTCGCGGCCTTCCGCCGGCGGGAAGACACCCTGCTGCATCCCCTCTATCTGGACTACGGACGGGCCAACTCGACAGCGCAGCGACGAGCCGCGTCCGCCGTAGCCCAGCGGCTGGGTACCTCGCTGAGAATTCTGGACCTGCCGCACGTCGGACAGCTTGCAGCCTCGCGGGCCGCACCGTCAACAGGAGGAGTGCGCACAGCAGTTGGCAAGCTCGGCGCCCCGCACGAGATTCCCGGCTTACCCGTAGTTCTGCTGTCCGTCGGTGCCCAGTATGCCGCCACGGTCGGTGCCCATTTGCTCATCTGCGGGCGGTGTGACGCTGGTGCTGAAAATCACGGTGACGTCCTCGCTCAAGAGCGATCCGTCGACCCGCGCGAACTTCGGCACGCGTTCGGCGTCATGCTGGAGTCGTCTCTGCCGGCGGTGCGCGCAGTCTCACTGGAAACACCGTTGATCGATCTTCAGCCTGGCGAAGTCGTCAAACTGGCTAACCACGTTGGAGCTCCGCTGGAACTCACCTGGTCCTGTCGCCAGAACAACCAGGCTTGTGGGAGTTGCCCAGATTGCCGCGTGCGGGCCAACGCCTTCTCGGCTGCGGGCCTGGTCGATCCGCTGTTGGCCGGCGCCGGCCAGTAGCCCGGCAGGATGACGCGCCGAGGTGGCGCGCGAAAACGGGCGCCTTCCCGACACGAATCCCGCCCCACTTCCCCCCTGTTCGGCGCTCGCTTGCGGTATAATGTGCTGCAACGCGATACAGGAAGCTTGGTCCTCCGCGAGCCCATTCCGGGGCTTCGAGCGGTCAGGCTCATGTAACCGTTCACCCCAGATGGGGGGTGTGTCTCGGGGGATTGCCTCGCTGCTGGGACCGGCACGCGGGGCGAGTCTGCAGATTCGTTGCAGGAGGACTGCTGTCAGGGCAGAGGCCGGCTGAAGCAGTGTTACGGCGCTCCAGGGCGATTGTCACGCGATGCTGTTTGTACGGCTGTTCGTCTGTCTCTGTCACCGAAAAACCGCAGATTCCTAATTGATGCAGCACGTGATACACTGGGCGTGGCGATCGGCCGCCGGTCGGCGCCCGGTGCACTGCGGACCGGCGAGGTGGTGGTCCTGCTCTGCCGCAGGCGGCGAGGGGTAGTTGTGTCGGCACTGGCACGTCGAACTGAATCTCCGAACAGCACGGAGAATGTACCAGCTGACGTACGCCCACGCGGCGCGCGATTCACTCGCGGCGCGCCAGATCATGATAAGAAGAGGCACATCTGTGTTACACGAGGAAGGTGGTCGACGATGAAGAGAAACTTGTCCCCGGCGGCCTGCTGTGCGGTTCTGTCGCTAACTTGCCTCGCGCTCTCCTGTACCAGCGGAGGTGGCGGAGGAGGACCGGTCGTTGCCCAATTCACCATTGGCGGCGAGACGTTCAGGATCAGCTTGAAC
>JANQGB010000716.1 GCA_028277545.1 Phycisphaerae bacterium
CGTCCCACGATTCCTCAAAGCCCGCCAACGTGCTGTCGGCCAAGGCGCGGGTGATGCGATAGCTGTAAATCGGGTCGCCCGTTCCGCTGGGGGGAGTCACCACGGTCCGGGTCACCACCTCCAGCGTCTGGTTGTTGCCGCCCAGCGAGACGGTAATGCGGTTGTCGTCGCTGCCGCTCCACTGGCGGTACTCGCCATAGCGGGTGGTGACGTTGTCGGCCGCCAAGGTGCCGCTTTGCTCATTGAAGGCATTCTCGCCGTATTGCTCGATGATTTCGGTGGCGTACCCGCGGGAGCTGTAGGTCTTGTAGTACGTCCAGTGGTCCAGGGCGTCCTCGCTGAGCTTGAGCCTGCCCGTATTGTTCGCGCCACTGACGTGGTACTGCCAGGCGTGGGTGCGTCCGTCGACGTACTGGCCGGCTTGCGAGTCGTAGCCGGCGTAGGCAGTCCGCTCGATCAGCTCCTTGCCCCAGGCGTAGTTCTTGAACTTCTCGACGACGTGAGAGACGACCTCCTGGGTGCCGGGCTCGGAGACCGTGGTGGTTTCGATTCGGATGCTACTGTCCTGGGCGTCGTACTCGCTGGTGTGCGTTTCCACGTGGTGGAGGTTGGCGGGGCTCGATCCGGTCTGGACCTCCCATTCGCCCGTGCCCCCTTCTTCGCCCATCGTCCACTCCGCCTGCCAGTGACCGTTCTGGGTCTCCGTCTGGCCGCCGTTGGTGATTTCGTAGCGGGAGACGGTGATCTGGTAGTCGGCCCCGCCGCCGGGGCTCTCGTCGCCCTGGAACTTGATCCGGCGGAAGGCGGTCTCCGTCTGGCCGTCGACGGTCTTGAAGATCAGGCTGTACCCGCCGCCCTCCACGCTGCTGTGGACGTCCACGTACACCTTGCTGGACGTGCCCGAGCCGCTCATCGTCAACCACACCACCTCGCCGTCGCCGTGTGCGCTGCTCAGCGCGGATGCGTTCACGACAACGGACGAGTGCGCCGCCAGCCGAAGCGAGCCGGGGTGGTCCAGCTCGGCCTTGCCCCGAAAGGCTTCCAAGGTCACCCGGCCGGCCGATTCTCCCTGGTCCAACGAGCCCAGGTCGAAAGAGAAGTGGAAGGAGCCCGTGCCGCCCGAGGCGTCGCCGCCCGGTCGGTTGCCCGGACATAAGCATTCGCAGTTGGCGCGGACCCGTTCGACGTCCACCGGGTCGGTTGAACTGGGTGAGCTGTTGTAGGCGCGAAGCACCAACTCGGTCACCGAGAAGGGAACGGCCGCCTTGAGGAAGAACTCCTTCCTTGTGTCCCCGGAAACCTGAAGCGGCCAGTCGGCATCGCCCAGATCGATCTCCACCTTGTCCTGGTCGTACAGGACGACGTCCTCCGGCCAACTGCCGTTGGCCAACTCCAGGCGGGCGCGGTTCTTGCCGTCCGCCCGCACTTCCGCGGGCACGAAAGCGGTGATCGGCACGTAATTTTCGGGCTCGGCGACGACCTCAATCACTTCGTCCGCTTCGCCTTCCACGCCGTCGACGATCAGATCGACGGTCGGCTCGATGTCCAAAATCCAATAGAAGTCATCGTAATCCAGGTCATGCCCCCAGGAGCTTTCCGCGAACTGGTAGGTGTCTTCCAGAACGAGCAGCCATTGGTCGTCGGTGACGTTCGGCGGCGTGGTGAAATCCGTGTACGTTTCGCGTAGATGGGAGACCTGTCCCACGGCGAAGGGACCGTCCTGGACGACGTAGTTCTTCTGATTGCTCTCCAAGTCGGTGATGGTTACGTTGCCGGTCAATGCCTTCCAGAAAGCGGCCTCCTCACTTTCTGCGGTGACGACCATCCCGTCTTCCGGGAACATTTCGACATCGAGATGGATACTGCCCGAGCACGTGTATCCCGCCTCGCCGAGGGTCGCTTTGCTCCCCTCCAGATACACCACGTAGGACCTCTGGGACGAACCACTGGATAGGCGCTCGGGAAGATCGACCCGAATCGGCGGCAGTCCGGCCGTGGAGGGGACCGAATCGTCGGGATAGATCGGTTCCACACGGAACCACCGAGTGCTCCCGGCCGGAAGGTCGGTCAATACGATGCCCGTTCGATCCTTCCCCATCCGGGCGAGTGGGGAGTACTCGCCCGACTCCTCCGCAGCCATCAGCACCAGATAGCCCAGTTCGCTTTGGGACTGATCTTGCCACGTCAGCCGGATTTCACTTGGACTGTACACTTCCGCGCTAAGCCCGCCCACGGGGTTCAGAGGGGCGGTGATCAACGGCAAGTCGGTGGCGAAATTCGTCTGGTTTCGACGGGCGATCAGCATGTCCGTCGCGTCGACCTTCGCGTCTCGGTTGAAGTCGTAGGGATCGTCGATGGCGGCCGGGTCGAGCAAGGAGTGCGTGTTCCGTCGCGTAAGCAACATGTCCGTAGCGTCCACGCGCGTCGAGCCGGGAGCATTGCCCGTCTCGCCAATGGCGGAGCCGAAATAGAATACGTCCGGCTCGTGCAGGCCGGTATTTCGGGTGGCCAGCATGGTCACCTCAAGCCAGGCGTTCGTCACGGCCGAGGCGTCGTCCCAGGTCAGGACGATCCGGTCCGAGCCGCCGACGCCCGCGCCCTTGCGGACCTTCAGGCCGGTCGGGTTCGGGGCGAGCTGCCAGTTCGCCAGGTCCTGGTCGTCGGCGCCGGTGCGGAAGACGAAGTCGCTCAGTCTGGGCGTCCGGGGCAGTGTATCGACGTCGATCATGACGCCGTTAACGCCCTTGTCGTAGCTGGAGTAGTTGGCGAAACCCGCCTGGCCCAGCTCCCGGAGGGCGACCTTGTCCGGCGCGATGGCCGCGTCGTCGGCGGCGTTGATCGCGGCGTTATGGCCGTCGAAGGCGGAATGGTTGTAGAAGAGATGCCGCCCGACGGTCGCTGACAGCATCAGCCTCGGCTCCATCGGCTCCAGCCGAACAGGGTCGGCCGGCCGTCTGCGGGCATCGAAAAATCGGCCCAGCTCGGAGTTCGCACGATGCATGCGCGCGAGCACCCGCCCGTAAAGATCGCAAAGACGCCTGTACATCGAACCGTTCGTCGCCATCGGGCTACCCCTTCATCCCTGAGTCCACACCACGCGACCTACGGCCCCGCCGGCCCCCAGCCCCTCAAACGGCTGACTGGCCTCCTAGCGAGACCTCCCAACAGTCGATCCTGGTCGCTCCGGCCGCTCATGTCAACCGCTTCATGCAACTTTAGCGATGCGGCCGGGTTGACAGATCGGCGATCTTACCGTATGTTCTTGGCCGCTTGGCTCAGGCAAGGAGGCTTCGCTTACTCTCATTGCGACGCTCGCCTACGCCCGCCTGTGGGGGCAGAGCATCTGCCACAGGGGAGGAGATGACATGCGCAGATATGCCTTGGCGTTTGCGGCGGTGGCGCTGCTCGCCGGACCGGCCCTCGCTCAGCCGATCATCGACGTGGGCACCCACACCCTTCAGGCGAACACTCCCGACCAGATCATCCGGATCTACGTATCCGGGGGGGACGCGGTAGAAGCGCTGAACTTCTCGGCCCAGATCGCCGACGGCGGATCGGCCGGCGGGGGCGGTGACGATGGCCCGGTCTTTACGGGCCTGGACCTGCTCGGCGGCACCATCTTCGCGTCCAACAACCTTGGCCAGTTCGGCGGCTCGCTCGATCCTCAGCTGGCCATCGCCTCGACGATCACCAGTTCCGGCACCGTCCACGCCGACGATCTGCTGGCCACGCTGACGATCGACACAACGGGTGTCTGGTCGGGCACGTACGTGCTGAAGCTCAGCGACACACTCAACGGGGCAACGGATTTCGGGGACGTCGATCCCACGATCACCAACGGCATGATCCAGGTCGTGCCTGAACCGGCCGGGCTGGCCCTGCTGGCGGTCGGATGCCTGGCGATGCCGCGGGGCCGGCGGCGTGAGGCGTAAAGGGGCCGGAGCCATGCGCCGAACCC
>JANQGB010000805.1 GCA_028277545.1 Phycisphaerae bacterium
CCTGTGCCTCGGCCCGGATATCAGCAAAGCTCTTCACCTCGCCGGTCTTGATGGACAATATTCTGCCGAATTCCTGCCAGTGACCGCTGATCTGCTCGAAGATTCGCCCCCAACTGTCAGTGTTCCAGTCGAACACTCGCTGGGCCACGGCGCACAGCTCGTCGAAGTCAGCCCCGCGTTCACCCTCGGCGCCACAGATCACGGACGCCGTCTGGTCTGCCATCAGAAGGATGCCGGGCAGCGGCGAGGCAGCGTTATAGGCGTCCTCAGGGGAGAGCTTCTGCGAAGCGGCAGCGGCCTCGCAGAGCGTGTCTGGCAGCTTCCAGTGCCGCAGAAGCTGGTCGCCGACCTCCGGACAGGTAGTGCCCAGGGTGTCCCGCTCGACAACGGCGAGCGGTTCGTCCGTCTGCCTGGCCTGCTCCAGCACGCGAGCGTAGTCCGCAGGGGCACCGGTGGCGACATCCAGTTGGCCTATCCCACTGAGCAGGCCCGCGACGAAGGCCTCTTCCGCGCCGTGGGCCCTGCTTTCCCGGGCGATGACCTGGGCGGCCACCGCGCGAGCCAGTGACCTCGACCAGAAGCGATCGAAGTCGAAGCCTGCGCAGGCAGAGGCGTCGTCATTGGCGATCAGTGAGAACGACAGGGCCATGAGCTTTACGGCCCGCAGTCCGATGAGGCTGATGGCCTGGTGCACGGAGGACACTGATTGCGCCACGCCGGCCATGGGGGAGTTGGCGAACTTCAGCAGTTTGGCAGCCAGGGCCGGATCACTGCTGATCGTGTCGGCAATGTCTCCTAGCGACGCGTCCTCATGCTGAGTGAGTTCAAGAACACGCAGCGCCACGCCCGGAGGACTGGGCAACCGTCTGGAGTTCCTAAGGCGTTCGAAGAGGTCTTGAGCCACTTTCGAGTCTACCCCGTCTCTGCGTCCGTGTAGGCCACTGCCTCTTGTCCCTGTTGGGTTTGCAGGAACGCCCCCAGGGCGCTGGACGCCTCTTCAAAGCTGATGATCCCGGCCAGGGCAATGCCTTCCGCGAACTCCGCTGCCTGGCGGAATTGCTGGACTTGCAGAAGGACGTCCACCTGCGTCTGAGTGAGCAGGTCCATCTCGACCGCTTCGGCGCCGAAACGCTTGCAGGACGAGCGTTGTCGTTCGAGCACCAGATCGATATGAGCCCCACCGATGAGCCCGTGGGACACCGCAATCAGTCCAATCGGAGTGCGGGTTCGCGCTGCCCACGCCGAAATGCGCCGGGCATCATCTGGCGCTACCAGCCCCAGCTGCACGATATAATCCGCGAACGTCGCGTTCATGTTCATGGACTCCCCGAGACGGTATGTAGCATCCGAAGAACCCCCGACCAGACTCGTGCCACGCGCGTGGCGCGGTACCATCACCGCTCCCCATCCCCCAAGAGAGGCACTGGTTCATCGGAAATCGGGCGGCGAGCTATTAGCTGCCGGTCAGGGAATGAGGCGGCCGCCGCCGTCATCGAGGTGCCGGGCGGCGTTTTATCGGTCCACGGCGAAGAACCGGCGCGATACAGGCGAGTTCGTGTCGCTAGACCCCGCGGGGTCCGAACACGGGGTTGGTCGACCAACTTGGCCGCGCCGTCACCGCTACCGCGCTTCAATCTGTGGCGCGGTCTCGGCGAGCTGTTGAGCCTGGTCTGGCGAACAGGCTGCTATCGATCCGTCGGGTGCGCGACACCAGCGCTTGCCGCATTGACAGCACTCCAGATACAAGGCTCCGGGGTGGTCCTTCACCAGCTCAGCAAAAAACAGCTCGCCGCAACGGTGAGTCAATGCTGTTTGCTCAGAATCGTCCGCCACGGCGTGATCTCCTTCAGGCAATAACCACATTCGGTCTGGTCGGCGACTACTCTCGTGCTCCGGTTCGGACCTGGCAGCCGGGATTCCCGGAAGATACCAGCGGCGCTACCGTCAGCTTGCCGTTCCTCGTTCGTTCTCTGCCGGCGCTCCAAGGTTGCCTACGGAGCACCGATCCTGGTATCCTGTCTTCCAGGCAACGGCAGCCGTCCGAGGATGATGAGCGGCCCCCGCATTGGCGGTCGGGCCCCTCTGTTCCAGGCGAGGCGTCGAGGGGGACCAGTGCGGGAGCTCGCTCACCGAGCGTCTGCAACTCCGTAGGGCGGTTCGACCCGGTCGAACGCAGTCGCTCCATACGGATTAGCGTGATTCAGCTCAAAAGCGCTCCCGAAAATATTGGCCAGGCAGATATTTTTTGGCGGAGTCTCCTGCAGAGCGAGACTCGCGACGGGCGATGCCTGAATGGTAGTCCAGGGCCGAACACTATCCACAGTGGAGCTGCAATCACTCCTGGTTGCCGGCGTCCGCAATCTGGAGGAGGAGGTCACGCGCAAAATGCCGGCTGTGTGCCGGCGGGTGATCTCCGCTGAGGATATCCTGCAGGAAGTCTGGCTGGCGGCGTTTCGTGGTCGGGCCAGTTTCCGGAACGACCGTCCCGATGCCTTCGACCGTTGGGTGACGGTGCTGACGGAAAGAAAACTGGTTGACGCGGCCCGGGCCGCGCGAACCATGAAGCGCGGAAGCGGCCACCCGGGGAGTCGGGCCGCGTCGTTTGGCGAGTTGTTCAACCGCGTCGCATCCGGTAGCCGCACCCCAAGTCGCGAGGTTGCGAGCAGAGAGGCATCGCGCGCGGTCCAGATCGCCCTCTGTGGCTTGCCCGAGGATTGGCGACGGGCCATTTGGCTGCGACACATCGAAGGTAGATCGCCCGCCGAAGTTGCCGAGTTGATGTCGCGTACCGTTCCGGCGGTCAGGGCTCTGCTGTTCAAGGGCATGCGCGAATTGCGCGCCCGACTGGGCTGGTCGGGAATGTACTTCACCGACGCCTGATCCGGCCTCGTGCCAGGGCCCACACCGCCCGCAATGTCTGACGAGGGCCTGACCATGCAAGGCACACGGCGAGATCAGGGTGCGCAGTCGGAGCACGTCGCGGAGTCCGATCGAGACGCGCAGATCACCAGCGTTCTGAACGAGCTGGCCCGGCGCTGCGAAAGCGGTGATCGCCCGGACACCGCAGCGATCGAGCAACAACACCCTCACCTGATGCCTGAACTGGGGGCGCGCCTACGAGCGTGGCAGCGGGTGGACGCCGCCCGGCTGGTGGCTGATGAGCGATCCCGCGAATCGGTCGCGGAGTTACCGGGGGAGAGTTTCAGCGGGGAGGACTTCGACTACCTGCGCAACGCCCTGGACGGTTACGAACTGCTCGAGCGCATCCACTATGGCGGTCAGGGTGTCGTCTACAAGGCGGTGCAGCGCACCACCGACCGCATTGTGGCAATCAAGGTGCTGCTCCACGGTCCGCTGGCCACGCAGCGGCAGCAGAAGCGATTCAGCCGTGAAGTCGAGTTTGTGGCGCGGCTGCGGCACCCCAACATCGTCACGCTCTACGAGAGCGGCATGGTTCGTGGGCGCCCCTTCTTCGCCATGGAGCACATCGACGGGCTCTCGATAGACGACTACGCCCTGTTGCATAAGCCCTCGGTGCGCGACACCGTGGTCCTGTTCTGCAAGATCGTTCGGGCGGTGAGCAGCGCTCACCGTCACGGCATCATTCACCGCGATCTCAAGCCGCTCAACATCCTGGTCGATCCGGATGGTGAACCGCACGTTCTCGACTTCGGGCTGGCCAAGGATCTCCTGGCAGGTGATGACCCGGGCGACGCCTCGCTGGTCTCCATGCCCGGCCAGGTGCTCGGCACGCTGCCCTACCTCAGCCCGGAGCAGGCGGCCGGCAGGTCGTCCAAAGTGGACGTTCGGTCGGACGTCTACGCTCTGGGGATCGTGCTGTACGAACTGCTCACCGAGCGTTTTCCCTACCAGGTGGAGGGAGACCCCGAGGCCGTGCGGGATGCCATCATGTCCAGCGAGCCGGCCCGCCCGCGCCGCATACCCTCCCGCAGCCGGCCGGATAGTGGCGTTCAGCCGGGCGAAATCG
>JANQGB010001092.1 GCA_028277545.1 Phycisphaerae bacterium
GTCTGCATCCTGCTGGGGCGCTACGATCGCCTGGCCATCGACACTGAGGTGATCGCCCACTTCCGGCGGCGCTTCCCCCGGCGGCGGCCTGCGCCGGCGTCCATCCGGAAGCACTATGCCCGCTACGCCCCGTTCGCGGCGCTGGTGTACTCCTGGGAGCATTGGAGCCACTATGCGGACAAGAGTGGCTGCCCATCGTCATGGACGTAGTTTCGGTCCAACCAGCACGCCGCGCCGCTGGCGACCGCACCGTCACCAAAGCCTCCGAAGATACGGATCGTCGTAACCTTATTCCTGGAAGGTTGTTGCACCCCTGGTGGTCGCGTTGCTCGCAACCGAGCTACGAAATCCGGCACGACTATGGCCTGTCCGAGGACGGGGCAGCCTCAGTGGGCATCGATCAGGCTCCTGGCGGGCTCCCAATCCCGTCTCTCCACGCGAGTTAGGCTTAGCAGATCGTCGGGGCTTGCCGATAGGTAAGTGGTACGCGGCGCCGCGAGCAGCGCTGCGCAGGGGGTGGTTAGCTTGCCCGCAGGCGATGTAACTGCTAGACTTCCCCCCCTTGCCAGGGGCGGCACGCGGCTTAATTGGGATCCTCGCGGGACTACGACGCAGGGTCTGTATAAAATGGGGTAGCGTGGCCCGCACGTGGGGGCCCGCCGCAGCCGGGAGCCGTTCCCGGTCACTTGCCGACCTGGAGGATCGTTTCACTCCATAGGTCCGCAAAACGGAGATACCTGGGATGTTCGAGCGGTTTACCGATCGCGCACGCAAGGTGATGGCCCTGGCCAACCAGGAAGCCCAGCGGTTCAATCACGAGTACATCGGTACCGAGCATGTGCTGCTCGGGCTGGTCAAGGAGGGGTCCGGCGTCGGAGCCAACGTTCTCAAGAACCTCGAGGTCGATCTGCGCAAAGTACGACTGGAGGTAGAAAAGCTTGTCAAGAGCGGGCCGAACATGGTCACCATGGGCAAGCTGCCCCAAACTCCTCGTGCAAAGAAGGTTATCGAATACGCCATTGAGGAAGCCCGCAACCTGAACCACAACTATGTCGGCACCGAGCATCTTCTGCTGGGCCTGCTGCGGGAGCAGGACGGGGTAGCCGCCCAGGTGCTGATGAACCTGGGCCTGAAGCTGGACGAGGTCCGCGAAGAGGTGCTGAATCTGCTCGGGGCCAGCGGCGAAACTGAAGAAGCCATGCCCATGCCGGGCGGGGAGCAGAAGAAGGCCAAGAGCAAGACCCCCGCTCTGGATTCGTTTGGCCGGGATCTGACTGAACTGGCCCGGGAAGGCAAGCTGGACCCGGTAATCGGGCGTCAGAACGAGATCGAGCGGGTGATCCAGATTCTGTGCCGGCGGCAGAAGAACAACCCGGTGCTGCTGGGCGAGGCGGGCGTGGGCAAGACGGCCATCGTCGAGGGCCTGGCCCAGAAGATCATCAACAACGATATTCCCGAGATTCTTGCCCGGCGGCGCATCGTGGTGCTGGACCTGGCCATGATGGTAGCGGGCACCAAGTATCGCGGGCAGTTCGAGGAACGCATCAAGGCGGTAATGAACGAGGTCCGCCGGGCCAAGAACGTCATCCTGTTCATCGATGAGCTGCACACCCTGGTGGGCGCCGGCGGCGCCGAGGGCGCCATCGACGCGTCCAACGTACTCAAGCCGGCCCTGTCCCGCGGCGAGATCCAGTGCATCGGGGCCACCACCCTGGACGAGTATCGCAAGTACATCGAGAAGGACGGGGCCCTGGAGCGGCGTTTCCAGCAGATTCTGGTCGAGCCGCCCAGCAAGACTGAGACCATCGCCATTCTCAGAGGGTTGCGCGACCGCTACGAGGCTCACCACCGCGTGCAGATTTCCAACGACGGGATCGAGCAGGCGGTGGAGCTCTCCAGTCGCTACATCCCGGGGCGGGTGCAGCCGGACAAGGCCATCGACGTGATCGACGAGGCCGGTGCCCGACTTCGCCTGCGGTCGATGACCAAGCCGCCCAACCTGGCCCAGATCGAGAAGGACATCGAGCGGCTGACCATGGACAAGGACGAAGCCGTCCGGGCAGCAGACTACGAACGGGCGGCCGAGCTCCGCGACCGGGCCGAGTCGCTGAAGATGAAGAAGGAGGAAGTCGCCAAGGAGTGGCGCAACCGATCCAAGGAAATCGACGGCATCGTGGACGAGGAGGTCGTCGCGGAAGTGGTTAGCGGCATGACCGGCGTTCCTCTCACCCGGCTGGACCGGACCGAGGCGGACCGGCTGCTGCAGATCGAAGATGAATTGCACAAGAAGATCGTCTCGCAGGACGAGGCGGTCAGCGCCATCGGACGTGCGGTGCGCCGCTCGCGCAGCGGGCTCAAGGACCCCAACCGGCCGATGGGCAGCTTCGTCTTCGTAGGCCCGTCCGGCGTGGGCAAGACCTACCTGGCCAAGTGCCTGGCGGAATTCATGTTCGGCGATCCCGACGCGCTGATGATCCTGGACATGTCCGAGTACATGGAGAAGCATAACGTTTCGCGCCTGGTGGGTGCCCCTCCAGGCTACGTCGGCTACGAGGAGGGTGGACAGCTCACCGAGCGTATTCGCCGGCGGCCCTACTCGGTCGTGCTGCTGGATGAGATCGAGAAGGCCCACCCGGACGTGTTCAACATGCTGCTGCAGATCATGGAGGAAGGCCGCCTGACCGACTCGTTCGGCCGGCACGTGGACTTCAAGAACACCATCCTCATCATGACCAGCAACGTGGGGGCCTCGAAGATCACGCACCAGGAAACCTTCGGTTTCCAGAAGCGCGACGAGAGCGTCTCCTACGACAAGATGAAGGAGACTCTCAAGAACGAGCTCGAGGGGTACTTCCGTCCGGAGTTCCTCAACCGGCTGGACGAAATCGTGGTCTTCCACAAGCTGACCCGCGAGAACCTGACCCAGGTCATCGACCTGGAGGTCGGCAAGCTGGCCGACCGGCTGCGAGAGAAGGGGCTCGAACTGGAACTGACCCCGGCGGCCAAGGACTTCCTCATCGAACGCGGCACGGACGAAAAGTTCGGTGCCCGCCCGCTGCGCCGGGCCATCGAACAGTACGTGGAGGACGCGCTCAGCGAAGCGATGCTCCGCAACGAGTTCGACGGCAAGGACCACGTCGTGGTGTCGGTCAAGGAGCCCGAAACCGACGACGACCTGCCGGTGCTGCTCTTCGATGGGCAGGTAAGGAAGAAGGAGGAAGAGGCCGAAGGCGAGGCCGTCGCCGCCGGCGAGGCCTCCGACGCGACGTAACACGAGACACGTCGCGACATTCCGATGTTTCAAAGAATCACAGCGGCCGGCGACCTCGCCGGCCGCTTCGCTTTGGGCCCAGTGCCATGAGCTCCCCGGTCACGCCGGTTCCTGTCGTCCAGGGCCTGTGCTATCCTGGCTGTCACTCCTCGAGGGCCTGACGTGGAACTCGGGGGCAATCTCAACCCGGTGGCGGCCAGTCGATGTCAAGTGACACAACGCGCTTCTTCGCCCGCCTGGGGCTCTGGACTCTGGTGTGCACGGTAAGTGCCGCACCGAGCTTCTATTTGGGCGTCAAGTACTTCAATCTGGTAGCTATGGTCGGCGGCGTTGCCATCTTCATCCTGGCGTACACGGTCGTCACGGGCACGGAGGTGTTCCAATGGGTCAGCGAGCGGCGTTTCGTGCGACGAACATTGCTCATCGGCTATGGCACGCGCGTGGCGATTTCCCTGGCCCTTCCGATCGGGCTCTATGTTGATCGCTTTCCGGGAATGGTAAGCACGCTGCTTGTTGAGCATTTCCTTGGCGATCCGGAGACGTTTGCTGGGTCTCTGGCGGCGACGCTGCTCCAGGGTGCGTTATTGAACGTTCTACTGCTGCTCTTCATGACCACGATCTACCTAGTTCAGGCCGTGTACCTGCGGAAACCAACGCGCGCGGGGTACTGTCGCACGTGCGACTACAACCTAACGGGTAACGTCAGCGGCGTCTGTCCGGAATGCGGTGCACGAATCTGAGGCCTCAGAGCAGGTAGCGCCGCATGGTCTGCGTCTTGCGGGCGATAACCAGGGCACAACCTATATCACAGACCGGCTACGACACGCCCTGGCTGGCACGCGCGGAAGAGTATTACCGGCACCCGAGTCGACAGGTCCAGTCACGCATCAGGTGGGGCGCGACTTTCTGGCAAGTTGCTGGAGGGGCGGTTTGACATCGGCTCGGGCAGCGGCCTAGAGTCAGGCGTACTTGGGGGAAACTGAAGCAAGCACTTCGCCGAACAATGGGGCTCGTAGTCGTAGCATCTGAGACCAGCGGCCGCCGATTGAACCCGGGCAGGCCAACTCAGTCAGGCCGTCACCGTCAGCGCCGGGCGCACCGGCCGGGGTGACCCGCTACGCAGGCCCCGCCCGTCGCAACCAGCCCCCGTAATCAGCGTCTCACGCGGTTTCGCCGGACCGCCTGCGATAAGAGGCCATTGTAAAACGTGCCAGAGGAAGGGAGCTCATCAATGTCTTTACGTATTGCTTTGTGCGGTATGCTTTGTGCAGTCTTCTGCAGCACCCCCGTCTTCGGAGAGCTCATCGTGGATGGCGATCTGAGTGACTGGGGCGCGGTGGTGGCGGACAACAATTCCAGCGTGTTCACGCTGGGCAGGGATTTTGGCCTGATCTCCTGGATGGAGGAGGACCAGAACGACGGCAACGGCGACGGCGGCTACCTGGGGCCCAACCATGGCGGCCAGAACTACGACGCCGAGTTGATGGCAGCGGCCTTGCAGGGTAACAGCCTGT
>JANQGB010001105.1 GCA_028277545.1 Phycisphaerae bacterium
TACCACGACCTCGGCAAGCTGATATTCGCCTTCGTCGTCTTCTGGGCCTACATCGCCTTCTCGCAGTACATGCTGACCTGGTACGCCAACATCCAGGCGGTCTCCTCCGGGATGTTGGCGTACCAGATCAGCATGTACTGCGAGAAGGCGATGTAGGCCCAGAAGACGACGAAGGCGAATATCAGCTTGCCGAGGTCGTGGTAGTGCTCCACCGTGATGGCCTTGGTCAGGCGCCCACTGCGCTGGACCGCAAACACTACGAGCGTCAGCAGGGCAAAGAACCCGACCACGCAGCCGGAGAAGTAGTAGACCCCGAAGATGGTGCTGAACCAGTGGGGGTCTAATGACATCAACAGGTCAAACGCGGCGAAGGTGACTGTCACTCCGTACAGCAGCATGGCGGGAGCGCTGAACCGCTGCATGCGGTGCGTAAGACTGACGTCGCCGGATTGGTCCTGCCGGATCGAACTGGTCAGGAAGAAGCGGGCCAGCAGTACCCACACCCCGAAGTAGATCGCCATCCGCACAACGAAGAATGTGGGGTTCAGGTAGGCGCTCTTGCCTTGCAGCAGGGCGTCGGCGGCAACCACGTCGGCATGGGTCCAGTGGTAGAGCTTGCCCATCCCGATGACCACCAGGACAGCCATCCCCGCCAGCCAGAACAGGTTCGCGGCGATGCCCTCCGCCAGGCGGCGTACCACCACGCTCCAGCCGGACCGGGTCAGGTGCTGCAGGATGACAAAGAACAGCGCACCCAGTGACAGGCTGAGGAAGAAGCAGAAGCTGACCAGGAAGGAGTGGAAGAACCGCTCGCCCCCATGGTCCGACGCCAGGCCGATCACGGCTGCCGCCGCCAGCCCGACGCCACCCACTATCGCCGCCAGCCGGAAGGCCTTCTCGCCGGCCGGACCCAGGTGGCGGTCTTCTTCCAGGATGTTTACCGGCTTGTATCGCACAACAGACCTCTCTCAGCGCAGTTCATCCAGAATGTCGGCCGGCACGTCTTCAACGTTGGCCCGTTGACTTCGCTGCAACGCCTGCAGATAAGCGACGATCGCCCAACGATCCTCCACCGGGATCTGGGCGCCGTGCCCGGGCATGGTTCGGATGCCGTTGGTGATAGTGTTGAACAGGTGGCCTGGCGGTCGTTTGCGCGGTTCGTCCGCGTGGATCGATAGCGGCGGAACCCAGGTCGGCTCCTCCAGTTCCTCCGCCCGAACCGCCACGATGCCGCGGCCCGCTCCATCCAGGCCGTGACACGGCGCACAGAAGACGTTGTACCGCTCCTGTCCGCGCTCCATGAAGGAGTTGGTCACCGGGACGGGGAAGGTGGTGGCCCACTGTCCGTCCACCTTGCCTCGATAATAGTGATCGTCGAGCTGCAGCTCGCCGCGCGCCACCGTGCCGGGGACCGGCAGTCGCATGGCCCGTTGGTCTGCAAACATCGGATTCGACTGCTGTGCCTTGAAGCGAGGCTGATTGTCCATGTCGCCGAAAATGTGGACGCGCGGCTTGGCCGATTTGACCGCCCGAGCCCGGGCAATGAGGGCCGGCGGGATTAGAGCCAGGGCGGCGAGGATGATCAGGGCGTAGTTGAACCAGCGAGGCATCCTCTCAATCCTCCACGGTTTCCACCGGCGATCCGCCCAGCGACTCGAGGAAGGCCTTGGTGCCCTCCTGGTCAAACTTGCGGTCGCGGGCCTCGACGCTGATAACGAACCGATCGGCGGTCACCCGGGCAAAGCGGCGGCTGCGAAACAGGGCGTGATACCACATCGGCAGGTTGTTGAGGGCCAGCATGCCGAGGAAGGCGGTCAGGCACGCAAACAGAATAGTCAGCTCGAAGGCAACCGGAATGCAGGCCGGTATCGAGAACAACGGCTTGCCGCTGATAATGTACGGGTAGTCAACCGCGTTAGTCCAGTATTGAAGACTCATCCCTCCCGCGCCGCCGATCAGACCCGCCAGGAAGACTAGCACGGGGAGCCGCGTCTCCCGCAGGCCCATCGCATCGTTCAGACCGTGAACCGGGAACGGTGTGTGGCAGTCCCAGCGGCGATAGCCGGCGTCGCGCACCTTCTCGGCGGCGGCCACCAGGGCATCAACGTCGTCGAACTCGACCACGTAACCCCACAGCTTTCGCTCTGCCGGGGCGGGCGTCTGGGCTGCGTGTGCCGCGTCGCTCATGATTTCGCCTCCCCTTCGCGGCCGGCGGCGGTCTGTTCGTCAGGATGCACCGGGTCACTCCAGTAGTCGCCCAGTCCTCGGTGGCCGTGTTTCTCCAGGTGGGCCTGCGGCATGATGCTCTTGACCTCGGCCATGGCCACCATGGGCACGAACCGCAGGAACAGCAGGAACAAGGTGAAGAACAGACCGAAACTGCCGACCAACATCAGGATGTCGATGATGGTCGGCGAGAAGTAGCCCCAACTCGTTGGCAGGAAGTCCGCGCTCAGCGACGTCACGGTGATCACGAAACGCTCGAACCACATGCCGATGTTTACCAGAATGCAGACGCCCATCATGATCCACACGTTCGTGCGACACTTCTTGAACCAGAACAGTTGCGGCGCCAGCACGTTACAGGAAACCATGATCCAATATGCCCAGGCATAGGGGCCGAGCGCCCGGCTGACGAAGGCGAACAGCTCGTAGGGGTTCCCGCCATACCAGGCAATGAAGAACTCGATACCGTAGGCGTAGCCCACCATGGACCCCGTAGCCAGGATGATCTTGGCCACGTTCTCCAAATGCCGCATGGTGATGATGTCCTTGAAACCGAACAACTGCCGGGCGGGAATGGCCAGTGTCATGACCATGGCGAAGCCGCTGAAGATGGCCCCGGCCACGAAGTACGGCGGGAAGATGGTCGTATGCCACCCCGGAAGCTGGGCTACGGCGAAGTCGAAACTCACCACCGAGTGCACGCTCAACACCAGCGGCGTGGCCAGGGCTGCCAGCAGCAGGTAGGCCCGCTCGTACCGCAGCCACTGGCGGTTCGAGCCCCGCCAGCCCAGGGCCAGCAGCCCGTAGATGATTCGCCTGCGGCGTGTCGTGGCCCGATCGCGCACCGTAGCCAGGTCCGGGATCATGCCCATGTACCAGAAGAGGGCCGAGACGGTGGCATAGGTGCCTACGGCGAAGACGTCCCACAGCAGGGGGCTGCGAAAATTGGGCCACATGTCCATCTGGTTGGGGAGCGGAGCCAGCCAGTAGGTGAACCAGATCCGGCCCACGTGAATGACCGGAAAGATGCCCGCGCACGCCACCGCGAAGATGGTCATGGCCTCGGCGAAGCGGTTGATGCTGGTACGCCATTTCTGCCGGAAGAGAAACAGGATGGCCGAGATCAGCGTGCCCGCGTGGCCAATACCGACCCAGAAGACAAAGTTGACGATCGCCCAACCCCAGCCCACGGGGCTGTTTACGCCCCACACGCCGATGCCCGTAGCCACCAGGTAGACAATCAGGCACAGCATCATGCCAGCCACCGAGGCAGACACCGCGAAAGCGACGTACCACGCCCGGGTCGGCTTGGGGCGCTCAACCACCGCACACACCCGGTCGGTAATCGTGGTGAAGTCGTTGTCACCCAGGATCAGCGGCGCCCGGCGCGTCGGATCTTCGATCGTGTTATCGAGAAGCATCTTGTCTGCTGGAACCGTCGCCATTGTTTCGTGTCGCCTTCTCCTCTAACCGCTGCTGGTCCGGACGTTGGTTAATGGTGCGCCGGAGTCTTCTGTGCATTCGTGGTTGCCGGGCCCTCCGCCGCCGGGTTGCGCAGCTTGGCCAGATAGAGGTTTCGCGGCTTGACGTTCAGTTCACCCAGCATGGCGTAGGCCCGGTCCTCTGCCTGGGCGCGGGCCACGCGGCTGTCGGGGTCGTTCAGGTCGCCGAACTCGATGGCCCTCGTAGGGCACGCCTGGGCGCAGGCTGGTACGATCTCCCCGTCCGTGATTGCCCGGCCCTCGTTCTTGGCTTCTATCTTCACCGCGGTGATTCGTTGCACGCAGAAGCTGCACTTCTCTATCACGCCGCGCTCGCGCACGGTCACCTCGGGGTTGAAGCTGAGTTTCTCGGTTTCGGTGAGATTCTTGTGGTTGTTGAACCAGTTGAACCGGCGGACCTTGTAAGGGCAGTTGTTGGCGCAGTAGCGCGTGCCGATACAGCGGTTGTACACCACGTCGCTTAGGCCCTCGTCGCTGTGCACGGTGGCGGCCACCGGGCATACCTGCTCGCACGGGGCGTTCTCACAGTGCTGGCACGCGACCGGCTGGTGGGCGACCTCCGGCGAGTCCGGCTCGCCCTTGAAGTAACGGTCGATACGCAGCCAGTTCATCTCCCGCCCGCGGTCGACCTCCTCCTTGCCCACGATCGGTATGTTGTTCTCAGCCTGGCAGGCTACCGCGCAGGCGCTGCACCCGATGCACTTGTTGAGGTCGATGGTCATCCCCCAACTATGGCCCTCGTCGTACTTCCTCTCCTCCCAGAGCGAGAGCAGCGGCGGATGGTGCACGGCGTGTTTGGCGAAGTCGGGGTGCTGCTTATACTCCTCCACCGTCCCCTCGCGGACGAGCATGCCCAGCCGTTCCTGGGTGCTATCTTTGCCCACCTTGGTGTCGATCGCATGGTGGTCTTGCGTGCCAGCCAGCAGGTAGGTGCGGCCAGTCCTGACGATCTCCACGCTATTGAGAACGTCCATCGCCGCGCTGGTGCGGAAGCGATAGGCATCGAACCCCGTGCCGTCCCCGACCCGCCCAGCGGCGGTCCGACCATAACCCACCGATATGGCCAGGGAGTCGTCCGCCTGCCCCGGCAGCACGAAGACTGCTATTTCCAACTCGCGATCACCGGCCCGCAGCATGACGACGTCGCCGCGCCGCAGGTCCAGGCGCTTGGCGGTCGCCGGGCTGATGGCCGCGGCGTTGTCCCAGGTGAGCTTGCTCAGCGGATCGGGCGTCTCCTGCAGCCAGCCGTTGTTGGCGAACCGCCCATCGTAGACGTGGCTGTCTGCTGTGTAGACGACCTCCAGCCGGTGCCCGTCTGTGTTGCCGGGCCTGGTGGCCAGCTCACTGAGAGTCGCAGTCCAGGGCCCGCCCCGCGGCGAGGTCTTCACGGCAGGCCAGGCGCTGTCCTTCACCAACCCGTCGTGCAACACCTGTCGCCACCAGGTCTCGAAGTCCGTCCCGCCGCTTCGCGGCTCGAGTGTGCGGCGAACAACGTCGTGCGCCTTGGTGGTCTTGCCGCCTGCCAGTAGGGCCAGGACTTCGGTGGTCGTCCGCCCGGCGTACAGCGGCCTGATGAGCGGCTGAACCACGCTGACCGTGCCGTCGTAGGCCCGGGCGTCGGCCCACGACTCCAGGTAGTGTGCCCGCGGAAGACGCCAGCGACACCGATGCGAGGTCTCGTTGGCATGTAGACTCAGGTGAATCGTGGTTTCGACCGAGTCCAGCCGCTCGCCGAAATTCAGATCGGCGGGCGCGTCAAACACCGGGTTGCCCCCGAGCACGAGCAACGTGGTGATTCTGCCCGCTTCCAGGTCACCCGCCAGGGCCGCTATGGCCTGGGTGTGGGTCGGTCGATCCGGGTCGATTTCCTCCGTGTAGCGCACCGTCTGCCCGGAATTACCGAGGGCCGCGTTCAGAACATGAACCAGGGCGTGAATCTCCGCGGGCTGCCGGTCACCGACCACCAGCAGGCTGCGGCCCCGCTCGGCAAGCAGGTCGCCGACCAGCGCCTCGACGAACTCGTCGTGCTGAGCTGCGTGGTCTGCGCCGGCCAGAACGGCCGAACGCAGGTCGCCGGGCATGTCCACACCGCGCCCGACCAGCTTGGCCGCTATCCGGCAGGCTATAGCTGGAATGTCACTCGATGGCACAGCCAGGCGATGGTCAGCCATGCTGCCGGTTACACTGAGTGTGCTCTCCACGGAGTACAGCCGGCTCATGGGCCGACCGTTGTCCAGGCGTTTGCCGGTCTTGTCGATGTCCCGGCCGGCTACAAAATCCCGCGAGTACTGCACGGAGGCCGGATGGCTCATCAGCGGGTCCGCGTCCAGGCAGACGATTACGTCGGCCCGGTCGAGTGCCAAGTGCGTTCGGTAAACCCGGCCGAGGGCCTGCTGGGAGCCCGTTCGCTCGTTGTCGCGCGAGAGGGGCTCGTACTCGTGCCAGCTCGCCCGAGGATACGCCTTGAGAAACCGGGCTCGCATGTCGGCCATGCTGGGCGAAGACGAGGTTTCGGCCAGCACCGCGAGGCCGGCGCCGCCGGTCATCCGGAGCGCGCCGAAATGCTCCTGAGCAAACTTCGCGAACTGATCCCAACTGCGCGGGAAGGTGCGTCCTCCCTGGGCTTCAGTAACGGCCGTGCTGCGGTCCGGGTCGTACAGCTCGAGTACGCTGGCCTGGCTGAAGGCGTCGGTCGCCCCGCGGTTGACCGGGTGATCGGGATTTCCCTCGATCTTGATGGGGCGGCCGTCGTAGCTGGTCACCAGCAGGCCGGCCGCCGCACCCTTCAACTCCATTGCCGTGGCGTACCGCACCGCCTTGCCGGGCGCGCGCCCGTCTGGGCGACGTCCGAAGGGGGCAATCTTTTCTTGGGGCCAGCGACAGCCGGACAGGCCGGCCATGGCCAGCGAGGCCCCCATCAGTTTGAGAAACCGGCGCCGCGACGGCGAAGTCAGAAGCTCCCCGGAGAAGTTGGGAAACTCACGCTCCACAAACTCGCGGAATTCCGGCGTATCGCCTAGTTCGTCCAGACTTCGCCAGTATTGTCGTCCCTCTGCGGGTTCATTCATCGATGGCATGTGGAGCAGTTCGTTGAGGGTCTGATGTTGTTCCGTTCCACGAGTCGGCGTCCTTCTTCGAGTTGGTTGGCCACCGCGTAGCTCATGTTGGCCACCTGGTCCACCGGCCGCACGAACTTCTCGGGGTGCCGGTGACAATCCAGACACCAGGCCATGCTGAGCGACTCCGCCTGGTGTACCACCTCCATCTTGTCCACCCGGCCATGGCATGACACACAGCCGACACCCCGGTTTATGTGGGCGCTGTGATCAAAGTACACGTAATCCGGCAGATCGTGGACGCGAACCCACTCAATGGGCATACCGCCGGCCGCACTCTCGCGTACCAGCGTAAGCTTGTCGCTGTCCTGCACCTTGATGTTGGTGTGACAGTTCATGCAGGTTTGCGTAGCGGGAACGGCAGCATGGGCCGCCTCTTCAACCGTGTTGTGGCAATAGCGGCAGTCGATGCCCAGGTCACCGGCGTGCTTGGCGTGGCTGTACGCCACCGGCTGCTCGGGCGCATAGCCAACGTCGGTGGTGTCGGGTGAAGCGCCGAAGGCAACCATCAGCACAACGTACGGAACTGCCAGCGCGGCTCCAAGACCGGCGACTGTGCGCAGTCGATTCGTCCACTTCGGGAAGACGAAAGGCTCCGGCTGACCCGCCAAAGTATCAGATCGTTCGTGCATACTGATGGCGCCACCACTGGAGGGCGTCCATCCATAATCGGGACATCGCGTCCCGTCTGGGTTTCATTGTTACCGCTTCGTTTTCGGCCTTCTCACCGCACCGGACATCTCCGGTGCCAGTGTTGGTGGGACTTTAGAGGGCTGGGACCGAGGGGTCAAGTGCAAGCATTATTCGCCTCTACCGCGTCGTGACGCGGTATGTCCGCTACCTCCCGACGGCCGCCACGGCTTACTGCCGACTCCGCGCCGGCGTGCGAACGTGGCGGCCTCCTCCGCGCGCCGGGTGGCGCCCACGGTCGGGTGATCACGCCCGATATGCTTGGTTTGAGAGTGAGGGCCGTGGCTCAAGGGGGTTCGGGCGCTTGCCCGCCCGAGCCAGGCCAGTAAGCACGCCCGTCGGTTCATTCTTGCCGACTTTGTGGCGCATAAATGGCTCATAATAAATAGTTTAAGAATAAATGGGCAATTGGGCGATCCAAGGGTGGTCAAATCGTACTAAAAAGATACGATATACGTGTGCCGGCTGCCAGAACTGAGCTCGAGAAGCCTCGGCGAGGACAGAGGGAACTCGAGCGTAGCTGTCCGGACGATTTGCGAGCGTTGCCTTTTGGAGATCGGGTAGCATGCCCACATCAACCGAAACCCTCGAAGACTTTGCATCACGCGAATACCCCTACGGATTCGTTACGGATATTGAGGCTGACAGCGCACCACCAGGCCTGAATGAAGACATCGTACGGCTGATCTCGTCCAAGAAGAAGGAGCCGGAGTGGCTGACCGAGTGGCGGCTCCAGGCCTACCGACATTGGCTGACCATGACTGAGCCGACCTGGCCGAACGTGCACTATCCGCCAATCGACTACCAGAAGATCGTCTACTACTCGGCTCCCAAAAAGAAGAAGGAATTAAAGAGCCTCGACGAGATCGATCCCAAGCTGCTGGAAACATACGACAAGCTGGGCATCCCGCTGGAAGAGCAGAAGATGCTGGCCGGCGTGGCGGTGGATGCGGTCTTTGACAGCGTCTCGGTGGCCACCACCTTCAAGGAGAAGCTCACTGAGTTGGGCATCATCTTCTGTTCGTTCTCCGAGGCGGTCCAGAATCATCCGGAGCTGATCAAGAAGTATCTCGGTTCGGTGGTGCCCTACACCGACAACTACTTCGCCACGCTCAACTCCGCGGTGTTCAGCGATGGTTCCTTCGCCTACATACCCAAGGGCGTGCGTTGCCCGATGGAGCTGTCCACCTACTTCCGGATCAACGCCGCTTCGACCGGCCAGTTCGAACGCACCCTCGTCGTGGCCGACGAAAGCAGCCAGGTCAGCTACCTGGAGGGCTGCACCGCGCCCGTGCGGGACGAGAACCAGTTGCACGCCGCCGTGGTCGAGTTGGTCGCCTTGGATGATGCGACCATCAAGTATTCCACCATCCAGAATTGGTATCCCGGAGACGAGCAGGGTCGCGGCGGGATCTACAACTTCGTGACCAAGCGCGGCAAGTGCGCCGGTCGCAAATCGCACATTTCCTGGACGCAGGTGGAGACCGGGTCGGCCATCACCTGGAAGTACCCCAGTTGCCTGCTGATCGGCGATGATTCGGTGGGCGAGTTCTACTCCGTGGCGTTGACCAAGGGCCGGCAGCAGGCCGACACCGGCACCAAGATGATCC
>JANQGB010001132.1 GCA_028277545.1 Phycisphaerae bacterium
TTGATGATCTGGTAGTCTTCGTGGCCTTTCCCGGCGATAAGCACCGTGTCGCCGGCCTGGGCCTGCTCGATCGCCAGCGCGATGGCGGCTCGGCGCTGCGGTTCAATTTCGACGCGGCACGATTCGTATCCGCGAAAGCCCGGCAGGAGGTCATGTATTATTGTCTCGGGATCCTCCGTCCGGGGGTTGTCGCTGGTGACGACAGCCAGGTCCGCCCCCTTGGCCACCTCGGATGCCATCCGCGGTCTCTTGGTGCGGTCGCGATCGCCGCCGCAGCCGAACACGCAGATAACTCGCCCCTTGGTCAGCGGGCCTAGCGCCGCCAGGACGCAGCGGAGGGCGTCGTCGGTATGCGCGTAGTCCACGAACACGGCGAAACCGCCGGCATCGCAGCCTTCCGCGGAGACGCGTTCCAGCCGTCCTCGCACGGCGGCGATCGACTCCAGGCCGTTGCGAATAGCATCATCCGCGATGCCCAGAGCCCGCGCCGTGGCCGCCGCTGCCAGGGCGTTGAGCACGTTGTAGCGGCCGGTAAACCAGGTACGGATCGGAATCGAGAGGCCATGCCCCGTTATGACATAGCGGCTGCCGGTGGCATCCAGCGATTCAATGTCGGCAGTTACATCCGCGCCCGCTGACTGCAGGCCGTACCGCACTACGCGACTCCTGCAGGCCTCGAGCATGGACTCCGCACAGTCATCGTCGGCGTTCACCACCGCCACGGCACTCTCATCCAGGGCGTCGAAAAGGCGCTTCTTGGCGGCTACGTAGTTGGCCCGACTGCCGTGATAGTCTTCATGATCGCCCGAGATATTGGTGAACACGCCCGCGGCGAAGGTCAGCCCGTCGCACCGTCGCTGATCCAGGGCGTGACTGGACACTTCCATCACGGCCCAACGTGCCCCGGCCCGGGCCGCTTGCGCCAGGTGTCGGCACAGCACCGTCGGTGGGGGGGTTGTCAGGCTCGACTCCACGGTCTCGCTGAGCAGGTCGTAGCGGATTGTCCCCAGCAGGGCACTGCGTTCGTCCGCGGCCGAGAGAATCGACCGCAGCAGTTCGCAGGTTGTGCTCTTGCCGTTGGTCCCGGTTATGCCGACGATCTTCAGCGGCGCCGCCGCCGTCGGAGATGACAGTCCATGGAACGCAGCCGCCAGGCGGGCCAGAGCGGACCGACTGTTCTGCACCACGATTCCGGCCGCGCCGCACGGTATGTTCAACGGTTCTTCCGTCACGACGGAGGTCGCGCCGGCCCGCACGGCCGACTCGACGAAGTCGCTGCCGTTGTGCCGCCCGCCGCGCACCGCCACAAAGCACGTGCCGCCCGTCACCTGTCGTGAATCATCGGTGACCTGGGCTACTGGAAGGCCGGTGAGGTGAGGCGAAAGGGGGGCTGACAGGCCGGCCTCTGTCAAAAGCCTGCCCAGCGTCCATGCTGGCGCGCCGACTGCGGGGTTTGCGTCGTCCATGATTGCCCACTTATTTTATCACGGTTGGGCCGATTGGGCGCGGGTGAAATATCGTCGGCGCGCGTAATCGTGTTGATCTTCGCTGGCTCGCGCCCGCGCCGGCAGGCACGGAGACGTCGCTACGGGCGGCGCAGCGCTGTGACATTCGCGGGATTCACAGCCGCACCGCTACCGTAGAGCGACGCCATCCTCCGTGTCGGGCGGAACCTGCAGGTAAGCCAGCGTAT
Source organism: Phycisphaerae bacterium (assembly GCA_028277545.1). Classification (GTDB taxonomy): domain Bacteria; phylum Planctomycetota; class Phycisphaerae; order UBA1845; family UBA1845; genus JANQGB01. The sequence continues at coordinate 1,694 of JANQGB010001132.1, forward strand.
CGGCGA
>JANQGB010001236.1 GCA_028277545.1 Phycisphaerae bacterium
GCTTTCACCGACCGGACCAAGGGCGTGTCCAAGTCAGCCCCGAGTCTGATGAAGTCCCTGTGGACCGGGGCCGGTTACGTACTGCGCGTCTGTACGGCCCGGCTCAGAAGGATCGACTGATCATGGCGAGCGGTGTGGTTCCGCCCACGTTTGAACGCTGCGACGAGCGCGGCACCTTCGTCGAGGTGGTCAATCGCGGCCCGTGGGAGACGGTGCTTACCGGGCAGATGCACGCCGGCGCGGTGCTGGGCCACCACTACCACAAGCTGACGGACATGTTCTTCTTCCTGGCAAGCGGCAACTGTCGAATGGACACCGTGCAGGTGAAGACCGGTGAACGCCGACAGGTGGCGCTGACCACCGGCCAGGGCGCCTGCCTGCCCCGGTATCATTCACATGCCATCCGCTTCGACGCAGAATCGACGTTCATACTACTCAAGTCGCGGGCCTACGACCCAGAGGACCCCGACACCTACGAGCACCCCGTGCCCGAGGCAGCTCCTTGCGACGTGCAGACCATCGCCGAAACGAAGGTCACCTGACGTGGAACAGGCTGAATACTCCACCTTACAGGATTACGAGCGCTGGTACTGGTGGTACCGGGCCCAGCGAGCCGCCCTGCTCGATGTCATGCGCAGCCTGCAGCTGCCGGCCGGCGCCCGCCTGCTGGACGTCGGCTGCGGCACCGGTAGCTGCCTGCGGATGCTGTCCGAGGAAATGGAGCTGCAGGACTTCGGCTTCGACTACTCGCCGCACGCCGCGGAGCTGTGGTCGAGAGAGGAATGCGGCCGGCGTTCTCTGGGCTCGGCAAACGAGATTCCTTTCGCCAACAACACCTTTGATGCCGTCATTACGGTGGACGTCATCTACTGCTACGAGGTAGACCCGCCGACTGCCGCGGCTGAGATCGCTCGCGTACTGAAGCCCGGCGGCAAAGCTGTCGTGATCGTGCCGGCCTACCAGTGGCTGCGTTCGACGCACGACGACGCGGTCCACGGCGGGCACCGCTTCACCAGATCAAGACTGCGCCAACTGCTGGAGTTCGCCGGCCTTACCGTGACCCGCACGACTCACCTGTCAACAGCCTTGTTTCCGGCCATCGCCGCAGTACGCCTCCTGCGGAGGCTGCAGCGTGTCGAGGCCAACGGGAACGGAAACGGGAACGGCCACGCCCCCCCACCGTCGGACCTGCGCCCATTGCCAGGCTGGGTGAACCGGGGTCTACTTGGCGTGGCTCTGACGGAGAACCTGGTTGCCCGGTACATTGACCTGCCTTTCGGGTCGTCGGTGCTGGGCATCGCCGAGAAACCGGCGAACTAACGCTATGAGGTAACTGCCGTGGACGCCCTGCCGGTTGTGGTCACCATCGCGTTCTGCGGCGTCTACCTGCTCTTGCGCCATCCCTACGGCCGGCTTCCGCTGCACATCGACACCGGCTTTTACGTCTCAAATCACACCATCGTGCATCGCCGCATCAACTTTGCCCGCGGCTGGAACGCCCGCTTCGCCGGCGGCGGCAAGATATTACCGGAGTTCTTCTACAGCCTGGTCTACCTGCGCTGTGGCGCCGACAAGTACGCATCACGTTCGCGCCTGTGGCTCAGTATCTACAACTTCAGCACTGCTGTCGTGGTGGGCGTGTTGGCCTGGAAACTCAGCGGAGGCGACCTGGTCTGGTACTACTGCGGACTGGTCGCCTACGCCCTGCTGTCCAGCGAACCGCAATATGGCGGGTATCACGAGAGTGGCGAACAGTTCGAGGTGCTGCCCCAGGCATTGGCTGTCTTGTGCCTGTTTGTCGGACTGGCCAACGGCTCCTGGTGGTTGTGCTGCCTGGCAGCCTTCCTGTGGGCGGCGGAGACCTTCGCCATCAAGCTCACTTCGGCGGCGGGCTTCGTCGTGCTGTTCGGCCTGGCCTGTTGGTCACAGCCCTGGGCCATCGTGCCGTTTATTTGCGGCGGCGCTCTGGCGCTGGCGGCTTACGTCGGCTGGCTGGCGGCATTGGGGACAAGATTCGGCGATCTGTTCGCGGCGATGTGGGGACTGCAGTCCCAGCAGTCCGGCCAGTTCGATCTGGGTACCTGGT
>JANQGB010001372.1 GCA_028277545.1 Phycisphaerae bacterium
CCGAGCCGGTGCCGGTGCCGGCACCGCTGATCAAGGCGAAGTCGGAGGCGGCGGCGATGTTCACCGTCACCGTCCGCGTGCTCCCCTCGGGGATCTTGGCCGCGTTGACCTGGATGGCGCTGATGTTCTGGTCGGAAGACGTCGTCCCGGAGACCGTGAAGTCGAAGTTGCCGTTGAGCAGCTTCCTGCCGGTGAACTCCGTGGTGTCAGCGATCCGGTTGATCGACTGCAGGATCGTGTCGATCTGGAGCTGGTTCGCCTCGACCTCGTCTGGACTCAGGCCAGCTTCGTTAGCCGTCCTGTCCACCAGGTCCTCGAGTTCGAGCAGCAGCCGGTTGACTTCCTGCAGGCCGCCCTCGGCAACCGCGACGATGTTGTTGGCCCGATTCGCGTTGTCGATGGCGGCCGTGATGGCTACCTTCGAGGTCCGCAGGGCCTCAGACGCGATGAGCCCAGCCGGATCGTCCTCACCGGTGTTGATTCTCAAACCGGTGCTGAGACGCTCCAGGGCCTGGTTCAGGCTGCTGTTGTTCTTATTCAGAACCCTCTGGGCCAGGAGCGACTGGACGTTCGTGTTAATTCTGCTCATTAGTCGTGCCTCCAAACGCGTCGCGAAACAGCATCGTTCGTCGGGTTACGGTCGCTTCCATCGCTACGACCGACGCTTGCCCGTGTGTTTCGCACGTTGCCAGGACCGGTTCAATCTCGGGAGCCGGCTGGCGGGCTCGCTACGTCTTCGATTGTCTACTCGCACCGGAGTCCCGTACTGCGGTGTCGCGACTCTAGGCGACCCCCGGGGACGGGCCGGCACGACCCTATCCCGGCGAACGTGATCGAAGCGATCGGTCTGGCCAGGGCCGCTTCACTCGGTCACGGGGAAAAGGGGTTGATAACCCCAACTTCCGCAATGCACGAATCGACACTCCGATATGTCGCCTTTAAGAGTTTCGGACCCCACAAAAGGACGTTTCACGCGGACCTAGGGCTATCGGAACCAGGTGCGGACCCGATAAGCAGGAGCCCCCTTCCTGCGAAGAGAAGGGGGCCGCTATTATGGGCACCGTGCCGGGCGTCGGTCTGGATAAGTGGGCCGATTTTTTTTTTGAACCGCACGGCTCCGGCGCGTTCTAGGACCTAGATGGTACGCAGGTCGGGCGCCGAGGCGTAGGGCCGCATCCGAGAGGGTCCGCCGAGTGGTGAAACGGACCAGGCCCGAGGGTCTTTGACCGTCCTGTGAGCTTCTCGGAGCTCACTAAGGCGAGGGGTCTACCGGCAAGGAAGCGTCGAATGAAGCAGGCGCCCGCCGGATCGCACCCTGTTCGGACACGCAGGGCGGCGCGCAGGGTTGACCGCGGGTGCGGAGTGCAACAGTTCACTACCATTCTTCAACGGCCGTGTCACTCGGCGTCTTCGCCGGGCGACTGGCGGGCCGCGTTGCGGGCCACCAGGCAGCGAGGTTTGATCGTGCCCACCTGCCAGCTATCCGGAAGTAACGGTGTTAAGGTCGCAGGGATGCGCTGGCTGCCCCGGCGCACGGCGACGGCGGGCGGATGCGATGGATCACACCCGCCCACCGGGTCTGCGAGCGGTTCTCGCCGGTCCTGCTTTCAGCGACTGCGGCCGAGACGGTTGTGACGGCCTTCGGTGTGCCGGACCGCGGTGGCGACGCCTGACGCCACCTGCCCGTGCGATCGCAGCCGCTGTCGTATGCGGTTGCACGGTGTCACCCGCGTCCGCTATAGGTCTTCGACCAGATCAGACAGGTAGTCCCCCAGGTCGAGATCATCTTCCTCGTGGTCGATTTCGTCCGCCCGATCATCAAGTCCCTGGGCTACATCGCGCAGTACGTTGGCTTGGCAACTGGCCAGGTTATACACGCCCAGCAGAGGAATCAGGGCGAGGACTCTCCACAGGGCTCTAGAATGCCGCCTCATCAGGTGGATCCTCCACTTGAATGTTGTTGTGACAAGATCAGGTCAATGACCGCCACCACGCCTCGGGCGGCCAGCCCCTTTTATCGGTTGGGCGCCGGCGAGCGCGAGAGGCAATTTATGCGCTGTGAAATCCCGACGTAACGGCCTGGAGCGGAAGCCATTGATCGGTGCAGGCCAGGCCAGGGCACGTTCCGGTTGCGCGACACTGCGTGTTGCACCGCGGCAACGGCGCGCGAGGACGTGCGCTAGAATCCTAACTGAATCGCCGCGCCGCAGGCGGCTACGGCAAACCCGGCAATGGCGTGGGCGTAACGCCCCAGCCAGGCGAACGACACCGTGCTTAGCCCCAACGTGCCGGCCACAACCGCAGTCGTCATCGTGGCCAGCGTACAGACTCCAAACACTGCCGCAACCAACACCACACCCCACAGGCTCAGTGTGGCCGCGGGAAACATCAGGACCGGGATCAGCGGTTCGCACGGGCCAAACACAAATATCGTAAACAGAATCCAGGGCGTCATGCTCTGACCAGGCTCGCTGCCGGCGTGTGTGTGGGCGTGCCCCAGCTCGTGGGTGTGGTCGTGCGTGTGGACAGTCCCGTTAGCGTGCTGGTGCAGGTGAGCGTGCGGCTTATGGCGGATGGCCCGCTTGATTCCCCAAGCCAGGTAGGCCAGTCCGAAACCCAGCAACAGCCATCCAGCGATGTTCCCTCTGAACCCCTCTAACCACTCCAGCTTACCCAGCGCCAGTCCGAACCCTATGCCAACCGCGCCGAGCACTATCGAACTGGCCACGTGCCCCACGCCGCAGGCCAGCGTCACCACAATCGTCTTGACCAGTGACCAGCGCCCGATACGGGACATGGCCACGAACGGGATGTAATGATCAGGGCCGGTGAGCGTGTGAACCACGCCCAAAACAGCGGCTGTACCTACCAGAGTCCACAGCGAGGTTGGTTCCATCGAAGTCAATCCCAGAAGCGCACGTCAGCCAAAAGCCTTGTCCACGTCGGTTCGCGCGAACCGCTCCCCCAGATCGTAGCACATTTTCTGGATTCGTGCTATGGGGCGGCGGGGGCCGGTCGGCAGATTCGGCGGAGCGGCGGTCGCCAACCGCCTACCAAACGCGAGGTATGTGGTTGACAGGTCTGGCCGCCTGGCTAGCCTTGGACGCCGTAGCGGGGGCGCGATCTCGACTATACGACTATTACAACGATCCGGCGCGATTCCCCTGGGCTCTCAACGACCACTGCGGAGTACGCTCGATGATCCACCGACACGCGCTGGGCAGGCTGCCAGCCAAGCCGCACACTGCCTTCTACGAGGACGGCAAACTGCTCATGGAGCACGCCCACACCCGCGAGGGATTCGACGGGCCGTTCTCGCTGCTCTATTACCGTACGCCTCCGACCGACGAGAGCGCGGTCGAGGGCCTGACCATACCGGGATTCTGTCCCTTCGAGCCCCTGGCCGACCAGCCGCTGCACCGCCGTCACCTCAAGACGCCCGATCTGGCACTGACCGGCGACTTCCTGGAGGCCCGCCGCACCTTGCTGTTCAACAGTGACCTGCACATCGGCATGGTCAAGCCGTCGGCAACCTCTCCTCGTTTTCTGGCCAACGGGGACGGCGACGAGATGTACTTCGTTTACCGGGGTGCCGGGAGATTCGAGACGCTGTTCGGTGTACTGCCCTTCAGGGAGCACGACTACGTCCACATTCCCCGGGCTACGCCGTACCGCATCCACTTCGAGGGTGACCCGCCGGAATTCATGGTCTTCGAAGGGCGTGGCTTTATCGACATTCCGAAAGAGTACCGTAACCGATCGGGGCAGATCACGATGTACGCCCCGTTCACGCACCGTGACTTCCGCGTGCCCGAGTCGCTGCTGCTGTATGACCAGTCCTGTCATGGCATGGCTCCGTTCCCGCTGGCGGTCAAGCGTGAGGACCGGCTGAGCGTGCACCTGCACGAGCACTTCCCCTACGAGCTGGTAGGGTGGGACGGCTTCGCCTACCCCTTTGCGTTCAACATACACGACTACCAGCCCAAGACGGGGCTGGTTCACCTTCCGCCTACTATCCACACCAACTTTGCCGGCAACGAGTTTGTGATCTGCTCGTTTGTGCCTCGGAAGGTTGACTATGCCAAAGGGGCGATCCCCTGCCCATACGGGCACGCCTCGGTTCACATGGACGAGATTCTCTTCTACGTGGAGGGCAACTTCACCAGTCGCAAGGGCATCGACACCGGTTCGATCAGCCTGCACCCGGCCGGGATCCCTCACGGACCGCACCCCGGCACTTACCAGGCGAGTATCGGCACCGAACGCACCAGCGAGTTGGCCGTCATGTGCGACTGCTACAAACCGTTGAGACTGACCACTGCCGCCCGGCAGATAGAACAGCAGGACTACCATCTGACCTGGGTCGAACGGGAGGGCAAGTAAGCACCAGGCGCGGCGGATCGCAGGGGTCCGCCGGATCAGTACACCACCGTTGAAGTTAGGAGCAGAACAGATGCATCCGAGCAGGATCGTAGTTGCGGCGTTGGCCTTGATGATCGCAGGCTGTAGCCAGACTCCCCCCATGACGGACCCGCTCCAGAAGCCGGACCCCGCACCCGAAATGCAGAAGCTGGCCCGCATGGTCGGGACCTGGACCGGCGTGGCAGAGATGGTCTCGCCTTCGCCGGAGGAGATGAAGGCCATGATGCCCGAAGGTGCGGAGGAGCTGCCCGGCTCCTACGAGGGAGGCCACACCGGCGAATGGGTCATGGACGGCATGTTCCTCAAGAATGAGGGCTGGCACGAAATGGGCGGCGGCGAGAAGGCCACCTTCGTCGAGTACATCGGCTGGGATCCCAAGCAGAAGAAGTACCGCTCCTGGTACATCTCCAACTGGGGCGAGCGCGGTGAAGGCTGGACGACTCTCAGCGACGACGGCAACACGCTGCACGTCAAGGTCAAATCCACCGATGCCGAAGGTAAGTCCAAGAGCGGCGCCGGCACCTGGACCTTCGTCGACGATAACAACGCCGAGTGGACCTGGAGCGAGAAGGGGCCGATGGGCAAGATGAAGATGAAGGGGACGACCAGCCGCACGCAGTGACCGCGGTCGAGTCGACCGGTTACATTGGCGGCAGGCGCGGCCGTACCGACGTGGCCGTACCTGCCGCCAGTGTATAGAAGAGTAAGGGGGAGCTGAGGCTTGGCGGGGCGACCGTTCATCTTCACGGCCGCCGGCCAGTGAAGGGGTCTGGCGCGAGGCGCTGCGCCTGGGGACGGGGTAGCATTGTTGGTGAGTGCAGCGAGCTGCCTGGAAAGGAAGGAATAGGTATGTTGGCGTTGACACTTCGGGCGTGGGTTGTGGGAACAGCCGTTGCCGGCTTGTGTGTGATTCCGCTGGCGGGCTGCGGCGCTGGTGGCGGTGGTGGCGGCGGGGCCGTTCCAGCAAACGGGAACAACGACAACGGCGGAGGTAACGTTGACCCAGGCGGCAACGACGGGACCGGAGACGACGGCGGCCCGGGAGACGATGGCGGTTCCGGTGATAACGGTGGCATCAGCGGCAACGGCACTCTGACCGCCGACGCCGGCGCGTCTCAGCAGACTGTGTCGCTGGAGGCGGGCGCTGCCGCACTCGTCACCCTCGATGCCAGCGCCTCGACGACAGGCGGCAATGCGATTGTCAGCTACGAGTGGTCTGACGCGGCCTGCGGCCCACTGGCAACGGGAGTCACCGCGGAAGTGGCTCTGGGGCCGGGCAGGCACACCATCAGCCTGGAAGTGACGGACGCCACCGGGGCGTCGGCCAAGACCGAGGTGGTATACACCGTGACCGACAGCCGGCCTGCGGAAGCCGGCTTGAGCATGGATGTGCAGGGTAACGGGCGCACCGACCCGCCTTCGGGGGTGACGACTCTCTACGACGTCGATTCAACGGTGCTGGTGTCCGCCATTCCCGCGCCGGGCTGGCAGTTCGAGCAGTGGGTGGGAGACAGCAACGCCACCACGGCCACCACCTCCATCGTCATGAACGACAACAGGTCGCTAACCGCCGTGTTCGCCGAGATTCCCGACGGCGAAGTTACGCGGTTCAACCTGCCCTGGGCCCAAGGCCAGGTCATGCCGACCGGGCAGGACAACAACGGAGAGTTCAGTCACCAGGACCTTGAAACCGGACTGCCGCGCTACGCCTGGGACTTCACCCAGGATATCGGCGCGCCGGTGCTGGCCGTGGCGGCAGGGCGGGTGACCAACGTGGTTGAAGATGTGCCCAACAACGCGCCCGGCGACGTCAGCGACCCCTCCGCCCCCGCCAACGTCGTCCAGATCGACCACGGCGACGGCTTGCAGTCTATGTACGCCCACCTCGATCAGTTCGGAGCGGCGGTGGAGACCGGCCAACTGGTTGCCCGCGGGCAATACCTGGGGCGCAGCGGCAACAGCGGTTACAGCACCGGGCCCCACCTGCACTACGAGGTGCTCGACGCCTCCAACCGCAGCGTCTCGACCGGCTTTGTCGAATCGTCGCGCCAGGACGGAATCGCCGAGGAGGGTGACCCGCTGGTGTCTCAGAATGAGCTGGACGTCGCCTCGATCGATGAGTACATCGAGTCCACCCTGCCCGCCGACGCGTTCGTCGAAAACAACATCCAGCTTCTCTCGCCCGCGCCGCCAGCTTTCTTCTACTCGACGGGCGAATCCTACAGCATTCGCGGCAGGGTGACCGACGATGCGACCGCGGTGTGCGTGGCGCTGGTCAACCCCCAGAGCAGCGAGACTGTGGCCTGTGACATCAACAGCGTCGATCTCGACGGCGCCTTCGACTTCACCTTCACCTTCGCGGACGGCCTGGAAGGCGAGTACCTGTTGGGCGTTGTTTCCGGGATAGGGGGCGTATCCGGCCTGGCGCCGGTTCCGGTGCTGCTGTCGCCGCCCGCCGCCTCGAACGAGCGGCCGACCGTTTCGGTGACCGAGCCCGCAGACGCGTCGATTGACTTCGGCGAGACCGGTTCGCTGAGCGGGACGGGATCCGACGCAAACGGCGACGCCCTGACCTACACCTGGGTGCAGGTGTCCGGTCCGCCGGCCGAAATACTTGATCCGAATTCACCGGACACCACGTTCACGCTGGACGTCGGCGACGGTTCGCCGTGGGTCCGGTTTCAGTTGACCGCCTCCGACGGAGCGGCCACGAGCTTCCCGGCCGAGGTCGTCTACCGCATGCAGGAGAACTTCGCGGTTCAGCAAATCGGCGTGACCGACCAGGAGTGCAACGATCTGGACACCTGTTCCGCCGGCAGCGGCGCGACGATTCAGGCCAGCGCCTCCCGGCTGGGGGTGTGGGTCGAGCTGTTGAACCTAAACACCGGGGACGTGTCCCGCTTCGAGATTCGCGATCCCAGCGGCGAGCTTGTGCTGACCGGCAGGCTCTGCGACCCGGCCCAGGAGTCCTTTACGGCGAGTTTCTGGCGCTTCAGTTGGTCGGGCCGGGAGCTGTCACCTGCCGGCTCCGGTTGGCAGGCCACCTACCTGCGGAACAACATAGAGGAAGCCTCTTTTACCTTTACGCTCGCACCGTAGGTCGAAGCGCGGTAGCGTTAAGGAATGCGACCCGGCGCCTGGTTCAGGCAGCGTGCCTGGGGTTTGATCGTCGGCGCGGCGGTCACGATCTGTGCCGTGGCGGCCTACCTCGGAGGGGCGCTCGATTGGGGCGTCCGGCAATGGCTGGACGTCAACTTCCGGTACGTCAATCGCGTGCCTGCCTCTGATCGTATCCTGCTGATCGACATCAACGACTATGCCGTCGAGCGCATCCATCGCTGGCCCTGGCCGCGCCGCCTGCACGCCGAACTGATCACCACGCTGAAGGAGCTCGGCGCCGAGGCGATCCTCATGGACATCGTCTTCGCCGAGCCCATGACTCCGCGGCTCGAGGACCCTCGCCTGCACCGCGACTACGACGTCGACGCACCGAGCGAAATCCACGGATCGCTGTCGCCCGACGACGCCATCTTCGATGACGACGAGTTCGCCGCTGCCCTGGCTGCGGCGGGCAATGTCTACCTGGCGATGTACTACCGACACCTCCCGCCGGATCAGCCGCTTGAACAGCTCAAACAGCAGTCCGAGGAGGTCTTTGCCGCCGACCCGGCGGCCGATCCGCAAACGTTCCGGCAGGCCCTACCCTTCGACCCCGGTCCCGACTACGACTGGCTGTACGACCATTTCCGGATGCGCCGGCTGCTGCTCCAGGATTTCGGGCTGTCGCGGGAGGACATGTCCCAACGACTCAACGCACCCACGGAAGTGCTGGATCGGCATTTCGGTCGAGTCAAGCGCCTGGTGGCCCGCGAGCTGGTTGCGGACATCCTGGCGGAGAATCCGCTGGCGACTTGGGAACAGGTGCACGCCCGTGCCCTGCCTGGCGCCGCGCTCGACTCGCTCTCGGCCGACCGCGAGGACATTCTCCGGGCCTACCGCAGCGCCCTCGCTGAAGAGATGGCCGTACGTCAACAGCCTCGCGTGCCGGAAGCGTTGCGCGGCAGGCTCGAACAGGGCTGGAATCTGACCTGCCCATTGGACAAGTTCGCCCGCGCCGCCCGCGGAATCGGATGCGTGACCTTCGAGACCGATCCGGCCGGTGTGCTGCGGCGGATACCGCTGGTCATTGACGCCCACGGACACCTGGTTAAGCAACTCGGCTTCGCCGTAGTGTGCGACCTGCTGGGGCTGGATGCGGCCCAAGCGCGTCGCGACGGTGACGTGCTGGTCGTGGCAGGCGGGGCCGGCGGCAGCGAGCTGCGCATTCCGATTGACAGCGACGGGCGCACCCTTCTCAACTGGCACATAGATGTCACTCAACCGGTCTGGCAACGGAGCTTCAACCACCTGCCGGTCTCGGCGGTCATG